>CAZWAN010000027.1:0-31138 GCA_964631875.1 uncultured Flavobacteriaceae bacterium | reverse complement strand
ATTATTCCCATTTTTGCTTTCAAAACCAACGAAAACGATGAAACCATCAGAGATTGAAAACATTGAATTGAGTTATCTGCAACTGGAAGATTATCAAGAACTTAAGGCTGCAATGATACAAGCTTATAAATCAATGCCCGAGGCTTATTGGAGAGAAAATCAGATAGAATCTTTGATCGATAAATTTCCTGAAGGGCAAGTTGTCATCAAAATAAATGGATCGATTGCCGGTTGTGCGCTCGCCATCATTATAAACTATGACTCTATTCCCGACAAACATACGTATAAAGATATAACCGGAGATTTTACTTTTAGAACACATACATACGATGGGGACGTACTTTATGGTATCGACGTTTTTATCATGCCGCAATTTCGTGGGCTACGCTTGGGCAGGAGACTTTACGATTACAGAAAGGAATTATGTGAAAAGCTCAATTTACGCGGAATTGCATTTGGCGGAAGAATTCCAAATTACCATAAATATTCTGATAAGCTTTCTCCAAAGCAATATATTGATAAAGTAAGACGAAAGGAAATTCACGACCCAGTTTTGAATTTTCAAATTTCAAATGATTTCCATCCTTCCAAAATTTTACATTCTTATTTGGAGGGGGATGAGGCCTCGAATGAATTTGCTGTTTTGTTAGAATGGGATAATATTTATTATGAAAAACCTTCTAAAAAGGCGGCTACAAAGAAGAAGGTAGTGAGATTAGGACTGATTCAATGGCAAATGAGACCTTATCAATCTATGGAAGATCTCATTCAGCAAATCGAATATTTTATTGATGCAGTGGCGGGATATCGTTCAGATTTTGCCCTATTCCCCGAGTTTTTTAATGCCCCTTTAATGGCTGAAAACAATCATTTATCTGAACCGGAAGCCATTAGAGAATTGGCTAAACATACCAAAACTTTGGTGCAAAAATTTTCCGAGCTGTCTATTGCTTACAACATTAATATTATTGCCGGCAGTATGCCCGAAATGATAAACAACAGGTTATATAATGCAGGTTATTTATGCAGAAGAGACGGAACGACTGAACGCTACGAAAAATTACATGTAACTCCGGATGAGGCCAAGGTATGGGGGATGGAAGGTGGTAATATTCTTAAAGCCTTTGACACAGATTGTGGTAAAATTGGAATTTTGATTTGTTACGACTCAGAATTTCCAGAATTAAGCCGGTTATTGGCAGATGAGGGCATGGATATTTTATTTGTTCCTTTTTTAACTGATACGCAAAATGGTTATTCTCGTGTAAGAAATTGCTCTCAGGCAAGGGCTATAGAAAATGAATGCTATGTGGCTATAGCGGGAAGTGTGGGAAATTTACCCAATGTTCATAACATGGATATCCAATTTGCCCAGTCAATGGTTTTTACACCATGCGATTTTGCCTTCCCTACCAACGGAATTAAGGCAGAGGCAACACCCAATACAGAAATGATTCTTATTGCAGATGTTGACATTGATCTACTTAGAGAATTGCATCAACACGGTTCAGTTAGAAATTTAAGGGACCGAAGAAAAGACCTCTTTGAACTGACTAAAAAAGTAAAACCGAAAAGGGGAATATAAACACATGATAGAACATCAATACAAAATAAGAATTGAATGGTCTGGAAATAGAGGGAGCGGTACTTCTTCATATAAAGCCTATGAAAGAGACTTTCGTTTAAGTGCGAAAAACAAAGGTCAAATTATTGCCGGTTCATCAGACCCGGCTTTTTTAGGCGATCCCAAGCGATATAATCCGGAAGAAATGTTAGTGGCTGCCATTTCTAGTTGTCATATGCTATGGTATTTACACTTATGTGCCAGCCATAATATTGTCGTGACAGCATATATGGACGAGGCAGAAGGGATTATGGAAGAGAATAAAGATGGGACTGGTTCGTTTAACAAAGTGATCCTAAAACCAAAAATAACGCTGTCAAAGCTATCAGATCAAGTTGAAGCTGAAAAATTACATGAAATGGCAAATAAAATGTGTTTTATTGCTAATTCTTGTAACTTCAATATTCTCCACCAAGCATCATATCTGGAAAAGACAGACTTTTAATTCTTTTTTGGAAATAATACTAAAACGTCTTCAGATTGTTTTATTTCCTTCTCGTTCAACTTCATTTTCACGAATTCTCCTTTGTGATATTTTTCAGCCTGATCTTTGTAGTGTTTGCTGAAAACATTTCCACTTTGACCCGTTGGAAGTATTGCTATACTATTTTCAATATCGTTAAAATCAATAATTCGTCTTGTAGAAGGTCCTCCCCTTACGCTGTATTTACCCGTGCCATTTAAATAGAAAATTTGATTGTTGAGCACTTCATTGCCACCATTGGTATGAAACGGACCAACATTGAAGAAAGGTCTTAAAAGAGTTACTTTGTCAAATGCATGTTTATGAGTTACGGTTAAAGATCGGTCCCAGGTCCAATTGCCAATATCTTTTCCAAATACATTCTCCAACTGTGATATGGTCTGATGAAATGCATTGGTGAAAATCTCATCGCGATTTTCGTTATAGTCTTTGGTGGTAATATCATCCCACCATACTGAATTCAGATTTTTAATTTGTTTCGCAATTTGCCTTTTAAACAAATGTGTATTTAGAAACATTTCAAAATACTCCTCCCCCATTTCATCTTTAAAAGTGAGCGAGATAAACTTATATAAAAATAAATTGTAAATAGTAGGGGCAACACTTTTTTGGTCGTAACTTCCATTCCAATTTTTGAGCACTTCAAGTGCCCTTGTTTCGTTTTCACTAAAATTGACCTTCGTTAAGTTTCCTACAATCGTTTTAACCAAATCCGGAGTCACTGATGATTGATCATCCAAAATCATTTTTTCGACATCACTTTTAGTAAAATCATTTTTGTCACTCAATAATTGAAGAATTCTCTTCGCCCTGTCTTCAGGTAAATAATAACCGGGATAATAACCCTTTTCTATTTCTTCCGGTTGATTATTCGCAGAGTATACATAATTCCATGGAGGATTTATGGCTTGAGGGTTTTGATCAAACCCTAAATAATTGGTAGTTAGATTATTTCCATTATTATCTAAGATGAATTTTGTATTCACATCTTCCGAAAATCTGTACAATTTAGCAGCGGCAAACCAGGCAATGTTATTATTTTTATCGCCATACATGACATTTAATCCAGGGGCGTGAATTTTTGCTACTCCCTCTTTAAAGTCAGATAACGATACTGCATGTGACATTTGATAGGTAACCTCTAAAAGATCATTGTCAGATTTAGTATAAATCCAATCCATAGAAATAGCCTTGGTAGAATCTAATCCTTTGAACAAATTATTCATAATAGGTCCCTTTTGACCAATCTTAACGGTAAATTCAACATCATCTTCTCCTTTTACTTTTATAAATTCCTTTCTCTCTTCAAAATTTCCGCTTTCATAATAGAAATCCAGATCATCATTTTGAAACATAGTCAAGCCGTAAGCAAAATCCCTATTATGTGCCAATAAGGGAAAAGGTGTTAATCCCAAATGAAAACCGTAAATTTCATAGTCAGGCAATTTGATATGAGCCTGATACCAAACGGAAGGCTGAGCAAATTCTATGTGCGGATCATTCGCCAAAATGACCTTCTTATCTTTTGTTTTTCTAGCACCAATCACCCAACTATTACTTCCCACAATTGGTGGTACCGGTAAGTTTGCAGTTAACTCGTTTATTTGTTTACTTATGGCACCTGCACTTAGTTTTTCAATACCATTATTATAATTCTTTATCAGGGTTGTACGCGGATCATTAGTAATGTCTAATTCACTAAGATAGCGAGTACCTAATTTTGCACTAAGATCAGAAAGAAGTGGATCAGTTTTATAAGCTTGAGCAAAACCAAAACTCATATAGCCGAAAACATTATAAATATCAAGAATATCATATTTTTCCTTTTCTATACCTAACAACCTAAATTCAACAGGTGTTCTTCCATTCTCTATAAATTGATTAATTCCTTCCAGATAGGCCTTTGAAAGATGATATGATACAGTTGTAGTATCCATGTTTGCCACATTCCTTTTTGCAGCTACTTCAATACCCATTCCTCTAAATAATTTATCGGTTTGGATCATATCTTTACCAAAAATCTCGGATAACCGTCCCGGTGCAATTCTTCGAAGTAATTCCATCTGCCATAATCTGTCTTGTGCATGGAGATACCCAAGTGTAAGGTAGGCATCGGATGCATTATTAGCATAGATATGTGGAACGCCTATTTCATCAAAATAAACTGTTACAGAGTCTTTAAGGTTATCCAATGTCAATTCTCCTGCATATACCGGCTTATTACTTCTTATAAAAAACCAAACTCCAATTGCCAGAATTAAAAGTAGCAAAACGAGTATTTTGACTATTTTTTTGATCATAAGTATTTTCTATTGAAAAGCGTGTTGTAAAGTTATAACCAAATAGGCTATAAATAAAAAAAGTCCCAAAATAAATGGGACTTTTATTAATAACTCAGGTATGATTAAAATTCTTCCTCTCCACTTCTGATAGGAACAATCTGTGGTGTAAAATCTCTACCTTCCCATAAATCTCCATTCTCATCAGTTTTACTGTAATCGTAGGCCCATCTATGTACTTCAGGTATTTCACCGGGCCAGTTTCCATGTATATGTTCTACTGGTGTGGTCCATTCAAGTGTATTGCCCTTCCATGGGTTTTTAGGAGCTTTTTGTCCTCTCTTAATACTTATAAAGAAATTAGCCAAGAAGATCAATTGGGCAGCCCCTCCAATTAAAGCGAAAACGGTCATTACTTTATTGATATGCAATAAATCGTCAAAAATTGGAAATGCCGTATTGCTGTAATATCTGCGAGGTAATCCTGCCAATCCTAAAAAGTGCATTGGAAAAAACACACCGTATGCTGAAATTGCGGTTAACCAGAAATGTAAATAACCCATATGTTTATTCATCATTCTACCATACATCTTTGGAAACCAATGATAAACACCGGCAAACATTCCAAATAGGGCAGAAATACCCATTACTAAATGGAAGTGGGCTACAACGAACATGGTATCGTGTACATTGATATCTAAAGCGCTATCACCCAGAATTAATCCCGTCAAACCTCCAGTAATAAAAGTAGAAACCATTCCAATGGAAAACAACATCGCCGGGTTCAACTGCAAATTACCCTTCCAAAGTGTTGTAATATAGTTAAACGCCTTTACAGCCGACGGAATCGCAATTAAAAGTGTCGTAAAAGTAAACACAGAACCCAAAAATGGATTCATTCCGGTAACAAACATATGGTGCCCCCACACAATTGTCGATAAAAATGCAATGGCAATAATTGAACCAATCATAGCCCGATAACCAAAAATTGGTTTTCTGGCATTGGTTGATATTACTTCAGAAGTAATACCAAGTGCAGGCAAAAGAATAATGTAAACTTCAGGGTGACCTAAAAACCAGAACAAGTGTTCAAACAAAATGGGTGAGCCACCTTGGTAATGTAAAACCTCTCCTTGAATAAAAATATCCGAAAGGTAAAACGATGTCCCAAAACTTCTGTCAAAAATAAGCAAAAGGGCTGCAGATAATAAAACCGGAAATGAAATTACCCCAATGATAGCAGTGATGAAAAATGCCCAAATTGTTAAGGGTAAACGAGTCATTTTCATACCTTTCGTTCTCAAATTCAATACAGTTACAATATAGTTCAACGATCCCATCAAAGATGAAGCAATAAAAATAGCCATTGATACTAACCAAAGCGTCATTCCCAAACCAGAACCAGACATAGCCTGAGGTAATGCACTAAGTGGAGGATAAACTGTCCATCCTGCTGATGCCATACCTGTATGAACAAAAATAGATAAGAACATTATTACACTGGATAAAAAGAATAACCAGTATGAAATCATGTTTAAGAATCCGGAGGCCATATCTCTTGCTCCGATTTGTAAAGGAATAAGTAAATTACTAAAGGTCCCACTCAAACCCGCAGTAAGTACAAAAAATACCATGATCGTACCATGAATAGTCACCAGTCCAAGGTACATATCAGGGGTCATTTGGCCACCTTCCCCACCTTTTCCTAAAAAGGCTTCAATGATTGTGAATTTTTGCTCAGGATAAGCTAATTGCAATCTGAACAAAAGCGACATAAATACACCGATAACTCCCATAAACATACCTGTTATAAGGTATTGCTTAGCAATCATTTTATGATCTTGGCTAAATATGTATTTAGTTACAAAAGTTTCTTTATGATGATGATTCTCTGACATTATTGAATTAGTTTATGCTGTTAATTAATTGATCAATTGAGCGATAGTTTTCTGTTCTTTTAACCATGCGTTAAATTCTGCTTCTTCTTCAACCACGATCTTCATCTGCATATTGTAGTGAGAAGAACCGCAAATCTTATTACATAATAACAAGTAGTCAAATTCTACAGGCTCTTTACCTTCTGCTTCGCGTAATTTATTAATTTCTTCAAATTTAGCAATGGTCGCTTCATTTTGTCTCATTTCTAACGTTGTTACAGACGGAGTAAATCCAAAAGAGGTAACCATTCCGGGAACACAGTTCATTTGTGCTCTAAAGTGAGGCATATAAGCCGAATGCAATACATCTTGAGATCTGAACTTAAAAACAACCTTTCTCCCCTTTGGCAAATGTAATTCTCTGGTCGGTACATCATCTACAGCATTCTTATCAGACATATCTATACCCATTGTATTAATTCCCTCGATAAAACGAACATTAGCTAAACCAAGTTCATTATCGGCGCCCGCGTATCTAGCCTCCCAGTTGAATTGTTTTGCATAAAGCTCAATTACCAATGGATTTTCGGCATCTGAAGTATCCATTACACTGTTCCATGTCCATAATCCGTAAAGAATTAATCCTGTCAAAACCACAGCCGGTGTAACTGTCCACCACAATTCCAATTTATGGCTATCTGCATAAAACTTGGCCTTTCTTCCTTTAAGTCCACGATACTTAAAAGTGAAGTAATAGATCAAAAATTGAGTCACAAACTGAACAAAGATAATCATGGCCATGGTGATAACAAATAAGTTATCTATGTGTTCTCCTTCTAAAGATCCTGATTCACGCGGCAGCAGAACAACTTGTCCTTTATACATAGAATAAATCATCAAACCATATATAAATCCGCCCAAACCGAGCATTAGCCATCCATTGATGTTATTTTCATCTTCAGTAGCCACCTGGTCCTTTTTCATCAGCCCTAGGATTTTGAAGAATTGCCAAACAGCAGTAGAAATGACAATAAAAAGTAATATAAAAAATAGTGCTTTCATCTAAAATATAATGATTTAGTGATTTTCGGAATGATCGATAAACGGGTAGTGATAAATTTCACTTTCTTTCATAAAAGGATTTCCTTTGGCCTGTAACGGTGCTTTCGCCATAGCCGTGAAAATCACAAAAATAAACAAACCTGCGAAAAAGGCAAGAGATCCAAACTCAACTACACCAAAATGCCAAGAATCGCCTACGGTAGCAGGGGAAATCAATTGGAAAATATCAAGGTAATGGCCTGTAAGTATCACCAAACCGGCAGCAATTACAAACCAAGGTGTTTTCTTAAAATTCTTATTCATCAAAATTAAGATTGGGAAAACAAAATTCATCACAAGCATCCCAATAAATATTATTTGGTAACTACCTATCAATCTTGGATAAAAATAAGCTGTTTCCTCAGGTATGTTAGCATACCACTGCAACATGAATTGATCATAGAAAAAGTATGTCCAAAATATACTGAAACCGAACATGAACTTTGCTAAATCATGTAAATGGCTATCATTTACAAAAGGTAAAAATCCCCTACTTCTCATATAAATGGTCACCATGGCAATTACAGTAATACCAGAGACAAACATACTTGCAAATACATAGAAAGAATACAATTGGCTATACCAGTGAGGATCTAAAGACATTAACCAGTCAAAACTCATGAAAAGCTCCATTATTCCAAAAATTACGATAAAGGCAACGGCAAGGTTAAAGTTCTTTTTATAAATTTTTATATCACCTGAATTATCAAGCAATAACGAATTCTTGCGCAATAAAAATCTGAATATATTATAAATAGCCAAATAGATAGCACTTCTGATCAACCATCCCGGTACATTCAGCCACCAAACTTTTTCTTGAATAATTACATCATGTTGGGCATCCTCACCCATCCATACGTATAAGTGATTCCAATGCATACCGGCAGCCAACAAAAACACAAATAAAAGTATTGATCCTGGCAATATATAAGCAGTTATCGCTTCCATTACTCTGAATAATACGATTGACCATCCGGCTTGAGCCGCCCATTGAATTGCGTAAAATACCAAAACGCAAACTGAAATCATAAGGAAGAAAAATGCAGATATAAAGAAAGCTGTCCAAGGTCTATTCTGAGCTTGGTGTAGTAAATGTTCCAAATGTGATTTCTCGTGATCTTCTGCCTCAACAGAGACCTCGCCATGTGAGGCATCTGCATGGTTATCAACAACTGCATGTTCAGTCGTTCCATGTTCTTCTTCATGATGCATCATTGCTTGAACATCTTCTGTCGTTTTAGGTGCACTAAAAAATCCATAGCCCATACCCAAAGCGCCTAAAATGATTAAGACGATAGAAAACGTTTTTAGTTTGCTTGAAAATGTATACATTTTACTTTTTATTTCTTGTTAATCGTTAATTACTTATTAGGTCTGATCTCAATTTCTCTACATATTGAACAACTTGCCAACGCTCATTATCATTTAGTTGAGAAGAGTGCGAACCCATTAAATTTCTACCATACATGATGACATGATAAATTGAACCATCGGTAATATCTCTGTCTTTATAATTTGGTACACCCAAAAATTTCTCGTTTTTGACTAATGCTCCTTGTCCGTCACCTTTATCTCCATGGCAAACAGCGCAATAAATACCATACAAATATTTTCCCTGATTAAGATTTTTTTCATTTAACTCAATAGGAGAATTAATGGAGTCTTTTGCAAAAAGATATCCTTCTTCCGAATTTGGAATATCATATACAACTCTTGATCTGGAAACAGTTCCTTCTACTGGAGTCAAAGTAATGATGCCTTCAGGAAACGCTTCAGTTTGTGAATAGGTGTCATAAGGGACAGAATTATACATGTCCGTATCTGCCATATATTGAACCTTTCGGGTTGTCTTTGTTTCGTTACAAGAAACTATCAAGAGCACTGTAAAAAGGAATATGGTTATTTTTGAAACTATCTTCATTATTAATTTATTTGAAATAATTTTTCAACTATTCGTGTTTATCAGTCACTTTAATTTCAATGGCCCCGGTTTCTTTTAAGAAAGAAGCTAACTCATCTTCATTTCCATGTATGGAAACTTCCATGACAAATTTGTCATCGGTTGTGCGCGGATCAGGGTTCGATGCAGTTTGAAATGGCCATATTTTACTTCTCATATAAAAAGTAATCACCATCAAATGCGCAGCAAAGAATACTGTCATCTCAAACATAATTGGCACGAATGCAGGCATATTTTCATAAAAAGTAAAACTTGGTTTACCTCCAATATTCTGCGGCCAATCTTGGATCATCATATAATTTAACATCCAAACAGCAAAACTCAATCCAATCAGACCATAAATAAAAGCTGTTATAGCAATTTTAGTATCCTCAAGTCCCATGGCGCGATCCAATCCATGCACAGGAAATGGGGTGTAAACTTCTTCTATATGATGATGTGCAGCTCTTGTCTCTTTTACTGCTTTGATGAGCACATCGTCATCGTCGTACATCGCTTGAATTACTTTATTACTCATTTTAAGTAAGCTTAAATATTAATGGTGATGTTTTTTGTAATTTTCTCCTGATGATTTCAAAATAGATTTCACCTCTGCTTGTGCTACAACCGGGAATGTTCTTGCATAAAGTAAGAACAAAACAAAGAAAAATCCGATGGTACCAACGTATATGCCAATATCAACAAAAGTAGGTTCGAACATTGTCCAGGATGATGGCAGGTGTCCTCTACTTAAGTTTATTACAATAATGTCAAATCTTTCAAACCACATACCAATATTGATGATGATTGACATGATAAAAGATACTGTATAATTAGTTCTTAACTTTTTGAACCATAATAGTTGTGGGAATACACCATTACACAATATCAATGCCCAAAATGCCCACCAATATGGTCCTGTAGCCGCTCCAACCGACAAGTAAGTAAAATCCTCGTACAAACTACCTGAATACCAACCGACGAAGAATTCCGACAAATAAGCCACCATAACAATACCTCCGGTCACCAGTATCACTTTATTCATATTTTCAATATGGACTCTTGTGATATAAGCCTCCAGGTTTGATACTTTACGCATCACAATCAATAAGGTTTGCACCATCGCAAATCCCGAGAATACCGCTCCTGCAACAAAATAGGGAGGATATACTGTACTATGCCATCCAGGAATAACTGAGGTAGCAAAGTCAAAGGATACGATTGTATGTACCGAAAGTACAAGTGGAGTTGCCAGCCCAGCCAAAACAAGAGAAACTTCCTCAAAGCGTTGCCAATCTTTCGCTCTACCGGTCCATCCGAAACTCAACAAACTGTAGATTTTCTTTTGGAATGGTTTTGTTGCACGATCTCTGATCATCGCAAAGTCCGGAAGTAAACCAGTATACCAGAAGACCAGAGAAACTGACAAATACGTAGAAATTGCAAATACGTCCCACAAAAGCGGAGAGTTAAAGTTGGTCCATAAAGAACCAAATTGGTTAGGAATTGGCATTACCCAATATCCATTCCATATTCTACCCATGTGGATCAACGGGAAAAGTCCGGCTTGCACCACAGCAAAGATGGTCATTGCTTCAGCAGAGCGGTTGATACCCATTCTCCATTTTTGCCTAAACAATAAGAGTACGGCAGAAATTAGCGTTCCCGCATGTCCTATACCAACCCACCAAACAAAGTTGGTGATATCCCATGCCCAGTTAATTTTGTTATTCAATCCCCAAACTCCAATTCCTGTTCCGATGGTATAAATAATTGCACCAACGCCCCATAGAAAACAGATCAGTGCTAAAGTGAAGACTCCCCACCACCATTTATTTGCCTTACCTTCGATAGGCGCAGCAATGTCATTGGATATATCGTGATAAGTCTTATCCCCTAAAATTAACGGTTCTCTAATCGGTGCTTCGTAATGAGCCATAGTCTTATCTATAATTTATTAATGATATGATAAACAAACAATATTGCTTATGCTTCTGATTTATTCTTTACTTTTAATTGATAGAAAACATTCGGTTTTGTTCCCACAAAATCGAGTAATTTAAAGCTTCTATCGTCTTTTGACATTTTTGTCACTTCACTTTGTTCATTATTGATGTCGCCAAAGACAATTGAACCTGTCGGACATGCACTAGAACAAGCTGTTTTAAATTCATCCGACGCCAATGCTCTGCCTTCTTTTTTAGCCTCCAAAATAGTTGCTTGTGTCATTTGAATACACATAGAACATTTTTCCATTACCCCTCTTGAACGTACAGTAACATCAGGATTTAATACCATTCTTCCCAGATCGTTGTTCATGTTGTAATCAAATTCAGCGTTATCAAAGTATTTGAACCAGTTGAATCTTCTCACTTTATAAGGACAGTTATTTGCACAATATCTGGTACCAACACAACGGTTGTAAGCCATTTGGTTCTGACCTTGCTTACCATGAGATGTTGCAGCCACCGGACAAACAGTCTCACATGGAGCATGATTACAATGCTGACACATGACCGGCTGGAAAGAAACTTCAGGCGCATCAGAAGGATGTGTCATCGCTTCAAAGAAATCTCCTGTACCAAAAATACCTTCTTCTTTTCCCTTTTCATTGCTCATGTCACTAGAATAATATCTATCTATACGCAACCAGTGCATATCTCTACTTACTCTAATTTCATGTTTACCAACAACAGGTACATTATTCTCTGCATGACAAGCAACCACACAAGCTGCACATCCTGTACAAGTTGCGAGATCAATAGACATATTAAACTTAACGCCCCATGAATCGTCAAAAGTTTCCCATAAATCTACCTTATCCTGGGTTACTTCTTGGTGATTCAAAGAAAAAACCGGAGCACTATTCCACTCTTCTTTTGGTTTAGTTGTGAAATCTGCCAAAGTCGTTTCTTTGGTAATTTCACCTTCTCTACCCATGATGGTATGTTGCAATTGAACACAGGCAAACTTATGCTCACCAGATGTTTTTTCAATACTTACATTTTTAAATAAACCACTGCTTAAAGGATAAGCATTGATTCCAACACTCATTTCACTTTGTAAATAGCCTCTTCCATATCCTAATGCTATGGCGACTGAACCAGGTGCCTGACCAGGCTGAATATAAACCGGAACATTTGATAAGGAAATTCCATCAGCAGTTATATTGACCAAATCGCCATTGAGAGCACCATTATCTACAGTTCTATTTCCTAATCCCAATGCTTCTGCATCAATTCTGGAAATCAACAAATAATTATCCCAAGACGTTCTGGTAATAGGGTCTGGTAATTCCTGTAACCAGGGGTTATTTGCTTGAGCACCGTCACCTAAACTGATTTTAGGATACACGGTCAGTTCCATTTCACCAGAACTAATTTTGGCCAACTCAGAGCCCGCTGCATTCAAATCCACAGAGTTTACAACCAGATCTGTCATTTCATGAGAAACAGTAAATGATCCATTCTGTAAAACTTTATTAAATGAGGCTACACCTAAAATTTCAGATTGCCAATTATTCTTGATAAAACTGTGGAAATCAGAAGTGCTACCAGTCCATTTCAACAGCGAATCCTCAAACTGACGCGTGTCGAACAAAGGATGTATCGTCGGTTGAATTAAGGAATAATGACCTTTTTGCAACATAGCGTCACCCCAAGATTCCAGATAATGAGGTGTAGGTAAAACATATTGAGAAACAGCCGTCGTCTCAGTTTCGTTCATTCCAAAAGCGACAGAAATTTTCGCTTTCTTAATAGCTTCGGCAAATTCAGATCCATTTGATAAAGTGTATGCAGGGTTCACATTCACCGTCATCAATCCGCCAACAGAACCTCCCTTTAAATCTTGAATCAAGTTTTGAACCTGACGCGTATTACCTTTTCTTATATACCTAACATTCTGAACATCAATCACAGCACTTTGCAATGTTTGATTAATTGCTAAAGTAATTAATTGCGCGTTTTTATCATTTATACCACAAACAACGACAGCTTTACCTCCGGCTGATTTAAGTTGAGCCGCTACTTGCTGTATACCGTTATTTAGTGGGGTCATTTCTCGTGTAGAAATACCAGATGTTACTGCCTGGTACAATTTGATCAAGGCATTTATCTGTTCAGATGGTTTTACCATGATTCTCTTGTCGGCGTTTCCACCCGTTAAAGTCATGTTTGATTCTATCTGAACATGGTGGGACATTTTCCCATTCTTAGGAACTCTTCCTTTGGCATATCCAGAAGAAAATCCTCCACCCTGCCAATCTCCCAGAAAATCTGCTCCTATAGAAAGAATTACCTCCGCTTTTGAAAAATCGTAATCCGGCAAGGCCCTTGTCCCATACATTTCTTCCATAGCGTCCAAAATACCATCTTCCGAAATACTATCGTACATTACATGCTCTACATTACCGAATTGTTCTTTGAACTGAGCGATTAATTTTAATGTAGAAGGACTCACAACAGTACCCGAAAGTATAGCTATTTTTTCTCCGCTATTCTTTATTTCTGAAAGTTTTGACGCAATTTCTCCATCTACTTTTTCCCAAGTTGCAACCTCTCCATTGATCCTAGGCGCTTTTAATCTGTTGCTGTCGTATAAAGACAAAACTGATGCCTGAACCCTTGCATTTGTTGCATGGTGTTTTGCATCCTTATTTGGCTCAATTTTAATAGGTCTTCCATCGCGAACTTTTACTAAAACATTGGCAAAATCAAATCCATCAGCCATTGTTGTTGCATAATAATCTGCAACGCCGGGTACAATATCGTCTGGTTTTACTACATAGGGAATTGATTTTGTTACCGGGCCTTCACATGCAGCGAGCGATGCGACAGCCGTAGAAAAACCAACATACTTTAAAAAATCTCTTCTACTTGTTGACGAAGTCTCTAAAGACTCTTTATCACCAAGAAATTGATCTGTTGGAATATCTTGTACAAACTCATTTTGTTTTAGCTTTTCAACAATCAAGCTACCTTCATTTAGCTCTTCAACACTTTTCCAGTATTTCTTGTTTGATGCCATATTTATATCTTGTCGTTTATTCGTTATTATAAAATTTTAAAAATGAGCTATTTAGTAATGACACTTGCCACACTCTTTTCCTCCCAATTGACCGATAGTCACTTTTTCTACATTATATTTTTTTGCTAATTCGTCGTGTATTTTAGCGTAGTACTCATTATCTTGTAAATTCACATTTGTTTCTTTATGACATGTAATACACCAACCCATTGTCAAGGGTGAAAATTGATACATATCGTCCATTGTTTCAACAGGACCATGACATTTCTGACAATTTAAGCCAGCAACCGTGACGTGCTGTGAGTGATTGAAATATACAAAGTCAGGCAAATTGTGAATTCTCACCCATTCGATAGGTTTTTGCTGAAAATTTTCTTTGTATGCTAATTTTTCAACATCCCATCCAATGGCATCATAAATTTTTTGTATCTCACCATCATAAAAAGCCTTTTCATTGGCATCAGCAACCGGACCGTTGTATTCAGAAATACTTTTATGACAGTTCATACAGACATTCACGGAAGGAATCCCTGAATGCTTGCTGTGTTTTGCAGATGAATGGCAATACTGACAATCAATCTTATTATCTCCGGCGTGAATTTTATGAGAAAACGCAATGGGCTGAATCGGTTGGTATCCCTGATCTACCCCTACCTCAAATAAAGTTCCAAACAACACATAGGCAAAAACCAATAAAAGTAAGATCGTAGAGGTTATTTTAAGGAAACCATTATTGCTTTTTAAGAACACCCATACAACAAAAAGGAGAAGTGCAAGAACTACTACATAACTCATCCAATTTAAATTCGTTTTTGGCGTGGCTACGTTGGTTTCTGCAGTATCTGCAGCTGCAACCGGCTTCATATCTCCAGCGGTTGTATACGCAATAATTGCGTCAATATCTTCATCTGATAACTGTGGAAATGCCGTCATTGGCATTCCGTTGTATTCGTTAAAAATATCAATAGCATCTTGGTCACCGCTAGCTCTCAATGCAGCGTTATCTTTGATCCAGGCTTTTAACCATTCATCAGATCTTCTATCCGCGATATTTCCAAGTGCGGGACCAATTAATTTCTTATCTAATTTATGACAAGCAGCACAATTTGCTTGAAAAAGAGTTTTTCCTAACTGAACTTTTGGATCTACCTCAGCTACTGCTGCCGGAACCGCTGCGGCTTCTGTTTTTCCATCTGTATAAGCAATAATATCGTTAATATCTTGCTCAGATAATTGAGGAAATGCCGTCATCGGCATTCCGTTATATTCATTAAAAATATCAATCGCATCTTGATCGCCACTCGCCCTTAATGCAGCGTTATCTTTTATCCAAGCTTGTAACCACTCATTACTTCTTCGATCTCCCATTTTCCCTAATGCAGGTCCAATGAGCTTTTTGTCAAGCTTATGACAAGCAGCACAATTTGCATTAAAAAGTTTTTTGCCATTCTCTGCATTTCCATCCTGAGCAGACGCCAAAAAGGAAAAAAGGAACAAAAAGGAAAACCCTAGAATAAATCTTTTAAATATGCCTTCTCGCATTACAACTTTCATATAAGTTATTTAAGATTAATCAATTGACTACTTTAAAAAGCAAAATTCGTCAAAATTAAGATAATTTTATGATAATTTCTGACCTCTTTAAAGAATGTTGCAAAAATACATTTTCTACTTTACAGACAAAGTTTAATTTTATTTACAGATTTAATTTATAATCGTTCTAAATAATGATGTCGAATAACAAATTTTAAAACAATATAATAGATTTGCAAAAAACTTTCTTATGCCTTTAAAAAGTATTTTTGTACTGTTCTTCTTCACCTGCTCTTCCATCATATTTGCACAAAATAATGTTGGAAGTCTTGAGGTGAAGAACCAATCTGGAATTGATAAAATTATAAATGCAAAAATTGCATATAACAGATCTGTAAAATCCCTTAAAGGTTATAAGATTCAATTATTTTATGGTAATGAAAAGGGAGCCTACGATTCAAAGGAGAAATTCGAAAAGTTATTTCCTGAAATTCCTGCCAAATTAACATTTAGCACCCCCGATTGGAAAATTCAGGTGGGGAATTACTTCACAAAACTGCAGGCTGACAGAGACCTGGAGAAAATCAAACTCGATTTTCCCGGGGCAATCGTATTGGCAACGGATATAGATATTCCAGATAATAATAAAAAGTGAGAATTTCAATGGTTTAAACCTTAAGTTTGCTCTATGAATGAACATCTTGATGCCTCGAATAAGCAATTTAGTGGTGACGAATTTGACATTGACAGAAAATTACGCCCCATCACTTTTGATGATTTTACCGGGCAAGATCAGGCATTAGAAAATTTAAGGGTATTTGTTAAAGCTGCCAATCTGAGGTCTGAGGCTTTGGATCACACTCTTTTTCACGGCCCTCCGGGATTGGGAAAAACAACACTCGCACATATCCTTGCCAACGAACTCAAAACAAATATCAAGGTTACTTCTGGTCCGGTATTAGATAAGCCGGGAGATTTAGCAGGTCTATTGACAAATTTGAATGAAAGGGATGTTCTTTTTATAGATGAAATTCACAGGCTTAGTCCGGTCATAGAAGAATATCTCTATTCGGCGATGGAGGACTATAAAATTGATATCATGATCGAATCTGGACCTAATGCCAGATCAGTTCAAATAAACTTAGAGCCTTTTACTTTAATTGGTGCCACTACCAGATCAGGTTTGCTTACTGCCCCGATGCGCGCAAGGTTTGGTATCAGTACACGTCTTCAATATTACACTTCAGAATTACTAACTGATATCGTTCAACGAAGTGCTCGCATTCTTGAAGTTCCCATTTCCATGGAAGCGGCAATCGAAATAGCAGGGCGCAGTCGAGGTACACCTAGAATTGCCAACGCTTTATTGAGAAGAGTCCGGGATTTTGCCCAAATTAAAGGTGATGGCAAAATAAATATGAACATAGCCAAGTTCGCGTTGAATGCCCTTTTAGTCGATACACACGGACTTGATGAAATGGACAATAAAATCCTTTCAACCATTATAGATAAATTTAAAGGCGGGCCTGTGGGAATTAGTACCCTTGCAACTGCGGTCGGTGAAAACGCCGAAACTATAGAGGAAGTTTATGAACCTTTTTTAATTCAAGAGGGCTTTATTTTAAGAACCCCAAGAGGCCGCGAAGTAACTGAATTGGCGTATAAACATCTAGGAAAAACCAGAAGAGGAAATCAGTCTGATCTTTTTTCGTAACACTATTTTTGTTTTGAAAAGCCCTCTTAATAAAAAGGAAATTACACGATTACTTAAAGATGAAGCTAAAAAACTTGGCTTTGATTTCTGTGGAGTTGCCAAATCAGAATTTCTACAAAGTGAGACAGACCATCTTGAAAATTGGTTGAAAAATGGTTTTCAGGGCAAAATGTCCTATATGGAAAATCATTTTGATGTTAGATTAGACCCTGGAAAACTTGTTCAAAATGCTAAATCGGTCATATCACTGGCGTATAATTATTTTCCCCAACAGGAAATGCAGGCAGATAGTTTTCAAATCTCTAAATATGCCTATGGCGAAGATTATCATCTAGTCGTAAAATCAAAACTTTTTAAGCTGATTTCTTTCCTTAAAAACCAAATTGGCAATATCAATATTCGCGGTTTCGTTGATTCCGCCCCTATTTTAGAAAGAATTTGGGCCGAGAGATCAGGATTGGGTTGGATAGGAAAAAACACCTTATTAATAAATAAAAAACAAGGATCCTTCTTTTTTCTTGCAGAATTAGTTTTAGACATAGAACTTGAATACAATACTGCATTTAAAACAGATCATTGCGGTACTTGCCAAAAATGTATAGACGCCTGTCCAACAGAAGCAATTTTGCCGGGTAAAATTGTAGACGGAAGCAAATGTATTTCCTATTTCACCATTGAATTAAAAGAAGAAATACCCACCTCAATGAAAGGAAAATTTAAGGATTGGATTTTTGGTTGTGATATTTGTCAAGACGTTTGTCCATGGAATCGTTTCTCCAAACCACATCAAGAGCCGGCATTTGAGCCTCACCTCGATTTACTACAAATGACCAAAAAAGATTGGACAGAATTGGAAGAAAATACCTTTCAAAAAATCTTTAAAAAATCTGCTGTAAAACGCACTAAATTCGTCGGACTTAAACGCAATATTGATTTTATTCAAAATCAATAGAATCAATTCAAAAATCAATATTTTGGTTACATTTGTTCCAACAATTACTATATATGAGTACCAAGATCAGCAAAAAGGAAGCTCTTCAATACCACGAGTCACCTCAACCAGGAAAAATACAGATTACTCCCAGCAAAAAACATGCAACACAAAGAGATCTATCTTTAGCGTATTCTCCCGGAGTTGCTTACCCGTGTTTAGAAATTGCAGAAGACAGAGAAAAGGTATACAAATACACTTCTAAGGGTAATCTGGTGGCCGTAATTTCTAACGGAACAGCTGTTTTAGGGTTAGGTGATATAGGTGCCGAAGCTGGCAAACCCGTTATGGAAGGAAAGGCTTTGCTTTTTAAAATTTTTGCTGATATTGATGTTTTTGATATTGAGGTAGGGACGAAAAATGTTGAAGAATTCATTCAAACTGTAAAAAATATTGCTCCAACCTTTGGAGGGATCAATTTAGAAGATATCAAAGCCCCTGAGGCTTTTGAAATTGAAAGGAGATTAGTCGAAGAATTGAATATTCCTGTCATGCATGACGATCAGCACGGAACAGCGATTATTTCGACAGCCGCGCTTAAAAACGCTTTAGAAATAGCTGGCAAAAAAGCTGAGGATGTAACAATTGTTATTAATGGTGCGGGAGCTGCCGCAATTTCATGTTCTAAATTATATAAGAACTTAGGTGTTAAACATGAGAACATGATCATGTGCGACAGCAAAGGTGTTATTCGAAAGGACAGACAAGATCTTAGTGATGAAAAAGCGGAATTTGCAACGGACAGAAATTTGAACACCTTAGCCGAGGCTATGAAAAATAGTGATGTTTTTATAGGGTTATCTAAGGGTGATGTGGTGAGTCCGGCAATGGTAAAAAGTATGGCGAAGAATCCAATTGTTTTCGCAATGGCAAATCCTGACCCGGAAATTTCCTATCCATTGGCCATTAAGACCAGAAAAGATATCATTATGGCCACAGGTAGGTCTGATCATCCTAACCAGGTCAATAATGTTCTTGGTTTCCCTTTTATTTTTCGAGGAGCTTTAGATGTTAGGGCAACAAAGATCAACGAAGAAATGAAAATGGCCGCTGTTTATGCTCTGGCGGAATTAGCCAAAGAGCCTGTTCCGGAGCAAGTAAACATAGCCTATAAAGAAAAAAAGCTGCAATTTGGTAAGGACTATATTATACCAAAACCTTTTGATACCAGATTAATTTCAAAAATTCCTCCGGCCGTGGCAAAAGCTGCCATGAATAGCGGCGTAGCTACCCAGCCCATTAAGGATTGGGAAAAATACATAGAGGTTTTAGAAGAAAGGCTGGGTACAGGAAATAAACTGATGAGACTTGTTACGGCCAGAGCAAAATCTGATCCGAAGAAGGTTCTATTTGCTGAAGCTGATGAGCTCGCCGTTTTAAAAGCTGCACAAATTGTTCATGAAGAAGGAATTGCCAAAGTCGTGTTATTAGGAAATAAGGAAAAAATAACGCTCCTTATGAAGGAATTGAGCTTTGATGAAAATATTGAAATTATAGATCCAAAATCAAATGAAGAGCAAGAAAGAAGGGAGTTATTTGCTGAACAATTTTGGAAACAAAGACAACGTAAGGGAATTACCCTTTTAGAGGCCGAAAAGTGGATGCGTGAAAGAAATTATTTCGCTGCAATGATGCTGAACAATGACTTAGCGGATGCACTAGTTACAGGTTATACAAGGGCCTACCCCACCGTTGCCAAACCGATAATAGAATTAATTGGAAAACAACCCGAAATAAAGAAAGTAGCAGCTACAAATTTGATGTTAACCGAAAAAGGACCCCTTTTTTTATCGGATACGGCCATGATTAGAAATCCTACGGCTGAAGAATTAGTGGAGATCGTTAGGTTAACTAATACAACTATGAAATTATTTGGTTTAAGCCCAAATCTTGCCTTTGTTTCCTATGCCAACTTTTCTCCATCAAAATTAGACTCGGTGGAAAAAATTCAGAATGCAGTAAAAATTATACATGAAAAATATCCTTCAATCAATATAGACGGAGGCTTGCAAGCAGACTTTGCTTTAAATGAAAAATTGAGATCTTCTAAATTTCCATTTACTAAAATTGAAGGAAAAAAGGTAAACGGTCTGATTTTTCCAAACTTGGATGCCGCCAACATCAGCTATAAACTTTTAAAAGAATTAAATAATATAGAGTCTGTTGGACCAATTATTATGGGATTACGAAAACCGGTTCACCTGCTGCAACTCAGGGCTTCCGTAGATGAAATTGTAAATATGGTAACCGTGGCTGTGGTAGATGCACAAGAAAAAGAGATTCAAGAAAATTTAAAAAATAAAAAAGGGAAAAATTAATTGCCATCTGACCATTCTCCTCATTCAGATACACGCAATAGTTGGTTCTAAAATTCAACCAAAAAATGATTACATATGTAAAGGGTAAACTGGCGGAAAAAAATCCGACCAATGTTATCATAGAATGCAATGGAATTGGATATTTTGTCTTAATTTCATTACAAACCTATACGCGAATTCCAGACAAAGAAAATATTTTATTGCACACCCATTTATCTATAAGAGAAGATGCACATGTGCTTTTTGGTTTTTATGACAAAATTGAACGGGAAATATTTAAACTGCTGATTTCTGTTTCAGGTGTAGGTCCTAGTACAGCTATCACAATGCTCTCCTCCATGACCCCTGAGCAAATTCAACAAGCTATTGCAAATAACGATGTTGTCGCCATTAAATCGGTTAAAGGAATAGGTGATAAAACCGCTCAAAGAGTTATTGTTGATTTAAAAGATAAAATCCTAAAAACTTTCAACATTTCAGAAGATTTATTAACAACTAACAATACAATAAAAAATGAAGCGTTAACTGCTTTGGAGGTTTTAGGTTTTTCAAGAAAGTCTTCTGAAAAAGTAGTTCAGTCCTTGTTGAATGAATCGACCGACATAACAATAGAAGAATTGATCAAAAAGGCACTTAAAAACTTGTAAATTTGTTCGCCCTCAAGAAATTTACATACCAAATGCTAATTCTTTGCATTGGCCTATTAGGTTATGCTTTTTCTTCATATGCGCAAAATTCACCTTCTCAAATAACACAAGATACTGTTCCTGAATTAAAATACAATTTTAAAAATTCTCAAAAGGGACGATTTTTCTTAACAGACCCAACCAAATACGAGGTTATATATGATCCTGAAATTGGTCAATATATTTTCTATGAAAAGATCGGCGATTATTTAATCAAACATCCTTCGTATATGACCCAAAAAGAGTATGAAGAATATCGCCTAAACCGCGACATGCTGGATTATGCGAAAAACAAACTGAGTGCAATAGACGGCAAAAAGGAAGGTACCTTAGAAGAGCAAAAAGATTTACTCCCAACCTATTATGTAAATTCTAAGTTTTTTACAGACATTTTTGGCGGAAATGAAATTGATATAAATCCACAAGGTTCTATCCTCTTGCGGATGGGTGTTATCCATCAGCAAGTTGAAAATCCACAGCTTTCTGAAAGGAATAGAAAAAGCACAACTTTCGATTTTGATCAGGAAATTAGTGCCAGTTTAAATGCTCAAATTGGACAAAGATTACGGGTTAATGCAAACTTCGACACCCAATCTACTTTTAATTTTCAAAACCTGATCAAAATAGAATACGTACCCACAGAAGATGATATTATCAGAAAAATAGAAGTAGGAAACGTAAGTATGCCTTCTCGAAACTCACTGGTAACCGGTGTGCAAAATCTTTTTGGTGCAAAAACCGAGCTCCAATTTGGAAAAACTACGGTAACAGGAATATTTTCTCAGCAAAGATCGCAGTCCAGAACTGTAGCTGCCCAGGGTGGATCGTTAATTCAAGAATTTGATTTTAGAGCCACGAATTACGATATCAACAGGCATTATTTTTTAGCTCATTATTTTAGAGATTCTTACGAAAATGCGCTCGTAAACTTTCCCCTCATCAATACAAATATTCGCATTACCAGAATCGAAATTTGGGCAACAAACCGAAATGCGACTACCGATAATACACGAAATATTGTTGCTTTAAGTGACCTGGGAGAGAATAAAGCAGACAATATAGGACCTGCAAATGTTATACCTAATCCGGGGGCACAAGATCCTTCAAATACAGCGAATAACTTAAACGATTTACTTGTTTTAAATGGCCCTATCCGCAAAATTTCTTCGGTTGGATCGGCTTTAGCACCATATGGAATGCAACAAGGAAGGGATTATACAATTTTAGAAAATGCACGTAAACTGGTTCAAGGTGTCGATTTTAATTTTAACGCTCAATTAGGTTTTATCAGTTTAAATAAAAGATTGATTGATAGCGATGTATTAGCTGTTGCTTTTGAATATACAGATGGTATTAATGTTTTTCAAGTTGGAGAATTGAGCGGAGATGGAATTGTTGCACCGGATAACTTGGTAGTAAAGCTCTTACAAAGTGAAATTTTCAATACTGAAATTCCTTTATGGGACCTTATGATGAAGAACGTTTATGAAATTCCGGGAGCGTTCCAATTGCAGAAGGATAATTTTAGGATTGAATTAATGTATCAAGACGATGAAACAGGAGTTCCTGTAAACATTCTTCAGAATGCAAAAACAGAAGAAGTTCAGAATAAAACCCTCTTAAATATAATGCGACTTGACCGACTGGACCAAAACGACAATATTTTCCCGCAAGGAGATGGTTTTTTTGATTATATAGAAAATATAACTGTAAGCTCACAGCAAGGTTACATTATATTCCCTACCGTCGAGCCTTTTGGTGAATATTTAGATAAAGTGTTAGACCCAGTAGATGATGTGTATATTTTTAATGAATTATATGACAGAACTCAAGCAGAAGCACAAAATGATTTTCAGGTTAAAGACAAATATCTGTTTAAAGGCTATTTTAAATCCGATGGAAGAAACGGAATTCCTTTAGGGGCATTTAATGTGCCTCGAGGTTCAGTCAAAGTAACCTCCGGAGGGCGGGAATTGGTTGAAGGTGTAGATTATGTGGTAGATTACAATATTGGAAACGTTCAAATCATTAATCCAACATTAATTGATTCTAATGCTCCTATAGATGTCTCTGTCGAAAACAATATAGGTTTCACCCAACAAAGAAGAACCTACATGGGTGTTGATGTGTTGCACACTTTCAATGAAAATTTAGCGGTTGGTGGCAGTATCATTAATTTGAATGAAAGACCCTTGACTCAGAAAGCCCAATTTGGCACCGAACCTGTAAATAATACCATTTTTGGTGCACATGTAAATTATTCTACTAAAGTTCCTCTCCTTACAAAACTGGCTAACAAATTACCAAATATAGACACAGATGTAGAATCAACGGTTTCAGTTCGAGCCGAAGTAGCTCATCTTCTGCCCGGATCACCCAGTGGTATTAATCTAAATGGGGCCGCCACTTCATATGTTGATGACTTTGAAGGTTCGCAAATCCCCATCGACATAAAATCTCCAAAACAATGGTTTTTGGCGAGTACACCTCAAGGCCAATTCGGGGATCTTGACTTTAATAATGGAAATTTAGCTCCCGGCTTACCTGAAGAGTTGAGAACAGGTGCAAAAAGGTCAAAACTAGCTTGGTATAATATTGATCAGTTGTTCTATGGTTCAACACTTAGACCGTCAAATATTGATAATAACGAATTATCACGTGCTGAAGTTCGACAAATAAACTATTCTGAATTATTTCCTGAAACAGAGCTTGACATCACCCAATCTAATATTGTGCGCACATTAGATCTCGCGTATTTCCCCCAAGAAAGAGGGACCTATAACTTCGATAATAGTTTTGGAGCCGATGGAAAATACATCAATCCGGAAGATCGATGGGGAGGCATTATGCGTCCACTTACTACGACAAACTTTCAACAGGCCAATATTGAATATATCGAATTTTGGCTTTTAGATCCTTATGAAAATTATTCCTTAACACCTGCAGAAGGCGGCCCAAGTTCTCCTCCTTCTCCTTCTGATTTTGTGGGTGAACTATACTTTAATTTTGGTAGTGTTTCTGAAGATATCTTAAAAGATGACAGGAAAATGTTTGAAAACGGCCTACCAGAAGACGGAGTTCAAATCCCGGACAATAACGTAGAAATTACACCCTGGTCATCAATTCCAAAAAATCAGTCATTACTGTATGCCTTTACCGAAGACGACCAAGCACGTCCGAATCAAGATCTGGGTTTTGACGGTATAAATGATGCAGATGAGGCGATTAGATTTGGAAATAATTTTGGAGCAGATCCTGCCAATGATAATTTTCAATTTTTTAGAGGTCAGGATTTGGATGCTGAAGATGCGGGAATTGTAAAACGCTATCGCAATTTTAACCTCACTCAAGGGAACTCAAATACACCTGGAAATTCGAATGAGGGATTTCCTACTTCCGCCACCTCATTTCCCGATGTCGAAGACATCAACCGAGATCAAACCATGAGCGCTACGGAAAGCTATTACCAATATAAAGTTTCTATGAATAAAACGGATTTTATCGTAGGTCAGAATTTTATTGTTGATAAAAAAGAAGTCAATGTAAAACTAGCAAACGGCAACG
Organism: uncultured Flavobacteriaceae bacterium; assembly: GCA_964631875.1. Classification (GTDB taxonomy): domain Bacteria; phylum Bacteroidota; class Bacteroidia; order Flavobacteriales; family Flavobacteriaceae; genus Namhaeicola. Next base: position 6,000 of record CAZWAN010000027.1, on the reverse strand, counting down.
ATCAAACTGCGACTTGGTATCAATTTAGAATTCCGATTACAGTACCGGAGGATCCTAATAACATTGTAAATAATATGTCGGGTTTTACTTCTATCAGATTTATGAGAATGTTTCTCACTAAATTTAAGATTCCCGTAGTACTCAGATTTGGAGAATTTCAATTGATTAGAGGTGATTGGAGAAGATATACCAAAACCCTCGATGAAAATATAGAACCCCCGCAAGAAATTACGCCTATAGAAAATCAAAATTTCAGAGTTGGTGTGGTCAATATTGAAGAGAATAGTGACCGACAACCTATACCTTATGTGTTACCTCCCGGAATCAGAAGGGAACAATTGCAGGGTACTACGACCATTCAACAACAAAATGAACAATCACTGTCGGTAAAAATTACGGATTTAGCTCCCGGTGATACGCGTGCTGTATTTAAAAACACGACGTTTGATATGCGAATGTACAAAAACCTTCAAATGTTTTTACATGCAGAATCAGTACTAGGTGCCATTCCACTGAGAAATGATGAATTGGTTGCTATTTTGAGATTAGGAAGTGACAATGACAACAATTTCTACCAAATAGAAGTTCCTCTAAAAATTACCAATTTCGATGCAGTTACCGCGGAAGAAATCTGGCCTGAAGAAAATAATTTACTCACAAAATTAGAAGAATTAGGAAACTTAAAATTACAGCGGATTGATGAAGGTGCCCCTGCAAATGAATTATTTCCTGAAATTGTAAATGGCGAGCCTGCAGAGTACAGGATCAGAGTTAAAGGAAATCCTAATTTGGCTAACATCAGAACAATTATGCTAGGCGTAAAAAATGTTAGCGAAACACCTAAGAATCTTGAAGTCTGGTTTAATGAATTAAGGCTATCTGAATTTGACAATAAAGGTGGTTGGGCAGCAAACCTAAATGCAGATGCAAACATTGCCGATTTTGCAAATCTATCATTATCGAGCAATGTGTTTACGAAAGGATTTGGCGCTATCGACCAAAGAGTGAATGAAAGGAGCCAAGAAGATGTATTTCAGTATGGTGTAATTACTACCGTAAATATGGGACAACTTCTTCCAAAAAAAGTAGGTCTGAATTTACCGGTTAATGTTAGTTTTTCAGAAGAATTTAGAGACCCTAAATTCGACCCCAGATATCAAGATGTGTTATTCGATAATGGCAGCACAGACAGTGATCTGGCAAGAGATTATACGCAACGCCGGAGTATAAATTTCATAAATGTGAGAAAAAATGTGACTACTTTCGACAGAAAACCTCATTTCTATGATATTGAAAATCTCTCGTTTTCCTATTCTTATAACGATATGTATCAGAGAAACTATAATATTCAGAAGTTTCTTGATCAAAGGTTGAGGACATCTTTAAATTATGCCTATAGTTTACAACCAAAATATATAGAACCACTTAAAAATTGGGGACCAATTTCAAACAAGGATTATTTACTCTTTTTAAGGGAGCTCAATATAAATTTGGTGCCAAGTTCCATCGCCATTAATTCAAATATCATAAGATCTTATAATGAGCAATTGTCCAGATCTTTGGTAGAAGGTTTACCCGATTTACCCACTTTGACTCAGAGAAATTTTATGTTTAATTGGGATTATCTCATTGCCTACAATTTGACTAAATCGATACAATTGACATTTAGAGCTTTGGATAGTTATGTTTATGACGATTTTGAAGGCGAGAATGGCATTCAATTATATGATAATTTCTTTACACTCGGAAGGCCGGAACATTATCATCAAACTCTGGAAGCTTCTTATAAACTTCCATTTGATAAATTCAAGCATTTAGAATTTATCAACGGTACCTATAATTATACAGCCGATTATGACTGGCAAGCCCCCTCTTTATCTAATATTCCGTTAATTGGAAATAATATTCAGAATGCCAATACACATACCTTTACAGCTGACTTGTCAATGGATAGATTGTATCAGGACTTAAAATTAGACCGATTATTTAACAAAAGACCTGTTCAAAAAGTAGACAAAAATGGTATTGCCTTGCCACCAGAGGTGGGTAAACCTCAAAAATTTACAAATACAGGTCAACAAATCGGAAGATTTGCTGTTGATGTGTTAACATCCATCAAAAATATAAGATTATCCTATTCCGAAAATAACGGAACATTTCTCGCAGGATTCATTCCGGAAAGCGGTTTATTGGGATTAAATAATTACGAAGGAGGTTTTGCTCCCGGTTTTGGATTTGTGTTTGGGAGTCAATCGGATATTTTGAACCATGCGCTTAAAAATAACTGGTTAATTTCGAGAGAACAAAACGAAAATATATACAATAAGAATTACAGCAAATCTCATTTTGAGAAACTCGATTATTCAATGAGCGTGAGGCCTACAAAAAATGTAGACATAGAAATTTTTGGAAACAAAACGTACACAAAAAGTTTTAGTCAACAACTAGATGTGATCGATGGTCTTCTAAATGATGCCCCGATCAGTGCCATGGGCAACTTTAGCATATCCTTTTTTATGCTAAAGGCAAGCTTTAAGAATGAGGATCAAGTTTTCGAAGAATTTAAAACAAACAGGCAAGTTATTGCTCAGAGATTATCGCAAAAAACGGGTGGAGACATCAGTGGCTTCGGTGAGACTAATCAAGATGTAGTGCTGCCTGCATTCCTGGCGGCCTATTCCGGAAATGATGCTGGTTCAATTAGCCTTGACGCTTTCAGGAACACACCACTTCCAAACTGGAGAGTGAACTATACCGGTTTAATGCAAATTGGTTGGTTCAAAGAAAATTTTCGAAATTTTTCTGTTGAAAACAGTTACCGTTCCATGTATTCCGTTCTCTCGTTTACAAATAATTTAAAATATAATGATGAACAGCCATATTCTGATTTGAATAAAGATATTGCGGGAAATTTCAATCCTGAAAAATTATATAATGGCGTGAGTTTAATCGAAGAATTTGCCCCCTTGGTAAAGGTAGATTTTACGATGAAAAATTCCTTTTCTATGCGTGCAGCATACAATAAAGATAAAGCACTTAATTTGAATTTCAACAATAATACAGTAACTGAAATTAATGGAGACGAAATTGTTCTTGGATTGGGCTACCGGATTAAAAATGTAAAAATGAAATTTAAAATGGGAGAAAAACAAACTACTTTTCAAGGAGATATAAATTTTAAGGCCGATTTAGGGTTCAGAGATAATCTTACCATAATTAGATCTTATGGTGCCACAGATGACCTACAAAACAATCAAATTACTGGAGGTCAAAACCTTACAACAATCAAATTCCTTGTCGATTATTCTTTGAACAAAAATTTGTTAACATCTTTTTACTTTGATTATAATAAGTCTAAATTTGCAATCTCGACAACTTTCCCTAGAACCGCAATCAATTCAGGGATAAGTTTTCGATACATCATTGGAAACTAAAACTAAAAAAAATGAATATACCTGAAAGTTTAAAATACACCAAAGATCACGAATGGATCAGAATTGAAGGTGACCTGGCTGTAGTTGGAATTACGGATTTCGCTCAGAGTGAATTAGGAGATATCGTATATGTAGATGTCGAATCTCAAGGGGATACGGTCGAACAAGAAGAGGTATTTGGAAGTGTAGAGGCGGTAAAGACAGTATCCGACCTATTTATGCCTTTATCTGGTGAGGTAGTAGAGTTTAATGAAGAATTAGAATCTACTCCTGAAAGTATTAATACTGATCCTTATGGTGAAGGTTGGATTATAAAAATTTTAATATCGGATAAGTCTCAGATAGAAAGTTTACTTGATGCTACAGCGTATAAAGAACTTATTGGAGCATAGTGCACTTTATATAGCCATAACTGTTACAATTTTTATTGCCTATTTAAGTTTAAGTTCGGAACCAAAATTAGATCTTGGTTTTACTTTTAAGTATAAAGACAAGTTATACCATAGCATAGCCTATTTTACCTTAGCATTTACTTGGCTTTTCGCATTTCGGAATTCGTACCATAGCAATCGCTTTAAAATATTGACATTAGGTATATTAACATTTTATGGCATTATTCTTGAAGGTTTACAAGGAACGATTACGAGTTATAGAACATTTGATTTATATGATGCAATTGCAAATTTTTTGGGAGTATTACTAGGAATAATTGTCTTTAATACCTTCTTAAAATGGTACAGTCATTAAAAAACTTGTTATTTTTTAAATTATTTGATTAAATTAGCCAACACTAAAAATCTCAGAGAATGGAATTGAAAAAAAACCCTAAAGCTAATCTCGAAAATCACAACAAGCAATTTATGTTACTTGGTTTAGTATTAGCCCTTTTGATTATATATGTAGGGATAGAATGGAAAACTTTCGAACGAAATATTGCCGACCTCGGAGTTGTCAATACAGAACTCGATGAAGAAATTGATATCCCTATCACGGAAAGAATTCAGGAAATAAAGCCACCACCACCACCTCCGCCGGCTCCGGAAAAAATTGAAATCGTTGAAGATGAATCTGAAATTGAAGAAACAGTTCTAGAATCTACTGAAACAGACCAAAACGAGGTTGTTGAGGTTCAGGAAATTGTAGAAGTTGTTGAGGAAGAATATGTGGAAGAAGATGTTCCCTTTGCCATTATTGAAGAAGTACCAACTTTTCCAGGTTGTAAGGGATCTAATGCAGAGAAAAAGCAATGCTTACAAGATAATATCCAAAAAATTGTGAACAAAAACTTTAACACAGGATTGGCTAATGATCTTGGGTTGTCACCAGGAAAAAAGAAAGTTTATGTAATGTTCAAAATCGACAAAACTGGTAATGTTACCGATATAGCTGCCCGTGGCCCTCACGCCAGACTAGAGAAAGAAGCGATTAGAGTTGTTGAAAAAATTCCTCAAATGTCGCCGGGTAAACAAAGAAACAGACCTGTCGGTGTTAAATATACATTACCGATTACTTTAATTGTAGAATAATATATTCGAAATATTATAAGAAAAGCCACCATTTTGGTGGCTTTTTTCTTTTTATGGATGACAAAAATCATTTTCTTGCAGGCTAACCTGTCGTAAATTAGATGTATAATTCTAAATTTAAAAGTCATGTTAGTAAAAAAACACAGTAAAGCAAGACTTTCTCCCCACTCAAAGATTTTCTTTCAACTTGGCTTAGTTTTAGCACTTGTCGTAATATATATCGCTTTAGAATGGAAAACGGTGGATAGAACTGTAGACGAGTTGGCAAATTATTCTTTTCAGGAGGAAATAATTGAAGATATTCCCATAACAGAGCGCATTATGGAGACTAAACCATTACCACCGCCTCCACCGGCACCGGAGAAAATTGAAATCGTTGATGATAATTTGGAAATTGAAGAAACGATTATTGAATCTACAGAGTCAGATCAAAATCTGGCCGTCGAAGTGTCCGAAGTTGTCATAACCGAGGTAGTAGAGGAAGAGGAAGTTCCTGAGGATGTACCCTTTGCAATTATAGAAGAAACACCCGTTTATCCTGGTTGCACAGGTACTAAAGAGCAAAAAAGGGAATGTTTGCAAGAAAAAATTCAACAACATGTAAATAAAAATTACAATACAGGCTTGGCGTCCGAGTTAGGATTACCGTCAGGTAAAAAGAAAGTATATGTAATTTTTAACATCAATAGTAAGGGTGAAATTGCCAATGTAGCAGCTAGAGGTCCACATGCAAGATTAGAAAAAGAAGCTATTCGTGTGGTCGAAATGCTACCCAAGATGACACCAGGTAAGCAAAGAGGGATACCCGTAGGCGTTAAATATACGCTACCAATTACCTTAATTGTTCAAGATGGAATGTAGTTAGGTTTTAAAATGTTATTTTAACTCGTGTCGCGATTTTTAATGGAATTTTGGCACGAGTTTTTTATTTGGAAATATATTTGTCTTTTACATGAAGGTGTACGAGTAAATTATATTATTTTTATTTTTTGAATAAATAAAATTTGTAATGAATAAACTGAACTATTTTGCTAACAAAT
>CAZWAN010000026.1:0-31540 GCA_964631875.1 uncultured Flavobacteriaceae bacterium | reverse complement strand
AATATATCCCTTGTAGCTGCCTGAAATAAAAAAAGCCGAAGAGAATTCTTCGGCTGTTGTGCGGGCAGGATGGAGCGTATAGAAAATGTCTGGCAGACATTTTTAGCGAACAGGCCGGGTGGCGCCCCGATCGCCCGCCAAATATATCCCTTGTAGCTGCCTGAAATAAAAAAAGCCGAAGAGAATTCTTCGGCTTTTGTGCGGGCGAAAGGACTCGAACCTTCACACCGTGAGGCACCAGATCCTAAGTCTGGCGTGTCTACCAATTTCACCACGCCCGCTTTGGAGGATGCAAATATAATTATTTTTATAAATTTAAAACCTAGATTACAAAAATAAATGAACCCTTTACATTTGACCTTATTTCCCACGACCATCGAAGCGTTTTTTAATCTCACTTCTCATAAAATCACTATTCTCTAAGGCCAAATAAGCAAACTTGAATAAACTTTTGCATCTATCCAAATTCTGGGTCTCATAAGATACTTTGTAGTATTTGTTATTCTCCAAGTAATCTGTCAATGCCCTTAATCCGTGTAGAAAAGGCATTAAAACGGCACCCAAGTGCATGGATTCTATTTCTTCCAAACTGAATTCTATCCCACTCTTTTGAATTCCTTCAAGAAACGCAGAAAACATCAATTGATCAAAAGTGATCAAGGATAGGTCCCTTTCGTCTTCGGGAGCAGGATTTGCCAAGGTTCTTATGGCATCTCCAAAATCGTACATAAAATAACCGGGCATGATGGTATCTAGATCGATCAAACACAAAGCCTTTTTGTCAGCCGAAAACAGCACATTATTGAGTTTGGTATCATTGTGACAAATACGGATGGGTAATTTGTCAAATTCAATGGATAAAAGCCCGGGAATATTTCTTTTGACAAAATCAATCTCCTGACCTGCGATCTTTACATGATCTGCTGAGGCATTGTCAAAGGCTTCTAAAAACTGGTCGTAGCGAAAGGCTAAATTGTGAAAATTTTCAAGGGTAATCTCTATATCCTTTAGATCTGCATATGTTACCAAGCCATGAAACAGACCCAATATTTTACCTGTTTCAAAAGCGACATCCGGATCATTTGTTGTATTAAATACCTGACAATTGGGAATATAATTCATCAATCGCCAGACCTCCTTTTGATGGTGAAGGACGGAAAGACCTTTCTTTGTTCGGATCAAATGTATTTCTGCGTATTCAGTATGTTTCAATAGAGGTAAAACTATGCGTAGGTTATTTACCAATCCGCTCACATTTTTAAACACTGAAATGTTTATTTTTTGTAAAACGTACTTCGAATAACTTGCATCTTTGACCAAAAAAGTATCATTGATCAATCCGTTTGAAATGATTTCAAACTGATAATCTCCATCCGGAATCTCAAAAAAAGTCAGTATTTCTTTTAATTTTTCCATAATGGACCTGGATATTTCCCCTTAGATGTAAAATACGATAATTTATTTTGAGCTAATCTTTTATCTTCGGCATAAGTGACCCCAAACCACGAATCACCTACTTCGGTTGCTTTAACCCTGATCGCATTTTTCTTGATATAGGTTTCAATCACTCGGGGAATATAGATTTCTCCCTTTTCCAATTGATCTTCGTTATTTAAAAAGTACCTTATTTCCGATGCTAAAATGTCAAAAAATGTGGGTTGACAAATCCACATATTCATTGAAATCAATTCTTTTCCTGTAAAAATTTGACCGCTGGATTGATCAATTATTGTATTTCCCTTCTTTTCTATGGTCAAATATTCAATAATTTCTTTAAGATCTGATTTGTCAAACCGGCCCACTCCTCTAGCCACTGAACCAAAATCAGATAAGGTATGATCCAGCTGATAAGGAACCATACCAAAAACCTCGGTGTTTCGATATTTATCGATAAACGCGGAGGCCTGTTCAAATGCCTTCTTACCGTAAAAATCATCGGCATTGAGCACTACAAATGTATTTTTTATATCATCTCTGGCTACCCAAACTGCGTGCCCTGTACCCCAGGGCTTTGTTCTGGAATAGTCCTGTAAACTTCCTTCCGGCAGGTCATTTAGTCTTTGCGGAACAACATCAATCTTTATGTTTTTGGGCAGCCTTTTTCGAAGATAATTATCTAAGTCTGCAACAAAAGCCTCTTTTGTGACCAGAACGATATGATCGAACCCCGACTGAATGGCATCAAAAATACTGTATTCAAATAAATACTCGCCTTCAGGCCCAAGGGGATCAAATTGTTTTAAAGCACCATAACGGCTGCCATTACCGCCTGCCATGATCAATAAAGTTTTCCTCATTTTCATTTTAGAAATCATCTTTGATCCATTGATATGGTTTTCTTTTTATCCAGTTCCCTCTGGTAAAATCAGGAAAATCCTGAGGTGCTCCGTTATTTTCAATAGATAACTCAGACAATGGAGTAATGGCACTCCAAGCGGCAGCATCATAGACATCCAACGGCGGAGCAATATTTTGTTTTGCCGATTCTATAAACGCATTCATCACAAAGAAGTCCATACCTCCATGCCCTGCTCCTGCCGCATATTCGCCGTATTTTTGCCAAAGCGGGTGGTCATATTTCTTCAACCAATCACCTGCGTCCTCCCATTGATGAGATTCAGATTTCCCTTCTATATAGATCCTGTCTCCATCCTCTTCCCAAATCCCCTGGGTTCCTTGTACCCTGAATCCGAGCGAATAGGGTCTGGGCAAATTTGTGTCGTGCGTAACTATTATTGTTTCACCATTCGCTGTTTCAATGGTACTTGTTACAACGTCACCCAATTTAAACTTGAGTTTAGCATTGGGATGATTTTCACCGCCAACTTCTTTGATATACTTATTTAAACCCCTGCTTTTTGTGGCATGTGAGGTCATGCTTACAAACCGATTCCCTCTGTTTATATCGCACATAACCGCAATAGGACCTGCACCATGTGTTGGATACAGATCTGCATTTCGCATTAAGGAGTGTTGGGTTCTCCATTTCGATTCGGATATACCCTTTTCGCCAAACTCAGCACCTCGGCCGTAGGGGTCTTTACCATCGTTAAATTTTACAAATCTGAGATCGTGCTGGTAACCACATCTAAAATGTACCAATTCCCCAAAAACATTTTGTCTGACCATATTCAATACCGCCAAAATATCCCTTCTGTAATTTACATTCTCCAAGATCATCAAATGTGCTCCTGTTGCTTCATGGGTATTTACTAAATCCCAGCATTCTTCCATGGTGTTTGCAGCAGAAACTTCAACGCCGGTATATTTTCCCGCAAGCATCGCATCCTTCGCCATTCTGGTGTGCCAGAGCCATGGTGTCGAAATGACAACCGCATCTACTTCTTTTAGATCTAATAAATGTTTATAGTCTAACTCATCTTTACCAAACACTTTTGGCTTTTCAAAATTAGCCTTAGAGATCAGATCCAAACACAAATCTGTCCTGGTTTTATCTATATCACAAAGTGCAGTAACCACAACATCTTTGCGCAATAATAAATTTTCCAAATGATTTGTGCCACGTAAACCCACACCTATCAAACCTACTTTTAACTTCTGTTGATTTTCGTTTTGTGCCCAGGATAATTCAGGCATAAAGGATAATGAAACCCCGGCCAGAGCGGTAGTTTTTATAAAATGTCTTCGATTTTTCATGGATAAGATAAATTTTTGAAAATGTTCATGTAGTAAAAGTACTATTTTGATTAAAAAAACATTTCTTTTTTAGGGATTCATTTCTTCCCTCACACACACCCTTTAAATGACCTTTCTTTTTTTATCTTTGTCAGGAATCAAATAATAAATCATGTCTAACGCAAGAAATTATATCAAAGAAAATAAGCAACGATTTTTAGATGAACTCATTGAATTGATCAAAATTCCATCTATAAGTGCTGATTCAAAATACAAAAATGATATGATGAAGACGGCTGAATTTGTCAGAGATTCATTGATTAAAGCAGGTTGTAAACATGTAGAAATCTGTGAAACCCCCGGTTACCCGGTTGTTTATGGTGAACACATCTTAGATCAAAAATTTCCGACAGTTTTGGTGTATGGTCATTATGATGTACAGCCGCCTGATCCACTTGATCTTTGGGACTCACCGCCGTTTGCACCTGTGATCAAAAAAACAGAGGCTCATCCGGAAGGAGCCATTTATGCCCGAGGAGCATGTGATGATAAGGGTCAGTTTTATATGCACGTAAAAGCTTTCGAATATTTGGTCAAACATGATCTTTTAACTTGCAACGTAAAGTTTATGATTGAAGGAGAAGAGGAAGTAGGCTCTCCTAATTTGGGTTGGTTTGTAAAAAGAAATCACGATAAGTTAAAAAATGACGTGATATTGATCTCAGATACAGGTATGATCAGCAATCAGCAACCTTCTATTACTACCGGACTGAGGGGTTTAAGCTATGTGGAAGTGGAAGTGATCGGACCCAATCGAGATCTGCATTCGGGATTATATGGAGGTGCTGTGGCTAATCCAATTAATATTCTGGCAAAAATGATCGCTTCATTGCACGATGAAAATAACCATATCACTATTCCGGGTTTTTATGACAAAGTAGTTGAAGTAAGTTTAGGAGAAAGAGCAGAAATGGCCAAAGCCCCATTTTCGCTGGAAGACTATAAAAAGGCATTGAATATAGCGGATGTTTATGGAGAAAAGGGCTATACAACAAATGAAAGAAATTCGATCAGACCTACTTTAGATGTGAACGGAATTTGGGGTGGATATACCGGAGAAGGAGCTAAAACAGTAATCCCTTCAAAAGCATTTGCGAAGATCTCTATGCGATTAGTTCCCGATCAAGATCCGGAAGAGATTACAGAACTCTTTAAAAGTCATTTTGAAAAGCTGGCGCCTAAAGGCACCAGGGTAATTGTAAAACCTCATCACGGAGGTTTTCCTTATGTTACACCTATTGATAATATTGCCTATCAAGCTGCAAATGCGGCCTATTCTGAGACCTTTGGTGTTGAAGCAATTCCGCAAAGATCAGGGGGATCTATTCCTATCGTATATCTTTTTGAAAAAGAACTCAAAAGTAAATCCATTTTAATGGGATTTGGATTGGATAGTGATGCGATTCATTCACCTAACGAGCATTTTGGCGTTTTCAATTACTTGAAAGGGATCGAAACAATTCCGTTATTTTATCAAAAATATGCTGAACTCTATAAATCAACTCTATGTTAATATCGGATACCAACGAATTTATTTTTGTGCACATTAGGAAAACTGCCGGTGGCAGTATTAATGAAACCCTTAAGTCTGTGAGTATTCCAAGACCTTCGGATATCATTTCAAAAGTGAGAACCAAACTTGGGTGGGAAAAAGATTATCATCATTACAGGTTTAGACAGCATGCAACTTTATTAAAAGCTCAAGAGGTTTTACCTAAAGAGGTATTTGATAAATATTTCAAATTTGCTTTTGTGCGAAATCCATTTACCCGCCTGGTTTCAGAATATGAATACATTAGAGGAAATAAGGAGCACCACCGAAACAGGCGAGTTTCGAGAATGAGTTTTGATCAGTATATCACGTTTCAATCTGTAAGATTTGATGGATACCAAACGAATATGTTAACAGATGAAAACGGAAAACTATTGACAAATTTTATAGGTAAAATAGAAAATCTGGAAGAAGATTGGAAAATTATTTGTGAGCAAATAAAAATTCCTTTTACGGAACTACCACACAACAAAAAAGCTAAGCCGGTAGACTATGCAGCATATTACAATAAGAATAATATAAAATTAGTTGGAAAACTATGGGCAAAAGATTTTGAAACTTTTCATTATCCTAAAACTTTCGAACTTTAACAAAACTTTACCAAAAAGCACGTCACTTTTGAGCAACACGAAGTACTAATATTGCGTTATAGTATAGTAAACCCTCCTCATGATGCTCAAAAAATTCTTTTGGATGTGCTCCGGCGCAGACACCGACATATTATCTGATTGTCCGAAATCTGAACAAGTTAAATTTGCCGGTATCGGTGGTACCGTCTTCTTCACTGCGGTTATGGCATTTCTGGCATCTGCCTATGCCCTATTTACGGTTTTCGACAATTATTTTGCCGCTATAGGTTTTGGTCTTATTTGGGGTTTACTCATTTTTAATCTCGACCGATTTATTGTTTCTACCATCAAAAAGCAAGGGAAATTTTGGAAGGAATTCTTTCAAGTTGTACCGAGAATTGTTTTAGCTGTTATTATTTCTGTCGTCATTGCAAAACCACTTGAACTAAAAATCTTTGAAAAGGAGATCGATCAAGTACTTCTCAAACAAAAAAATCAATTAACGCTGGAAAACCAGGAGCAGATTGCCCAACAGTTTAGTTCAGAAATCGCCCGGGTTGAGGGTGAAATAAGCTCCCTGAAAAATGAAATTACTGCTAAAGAAAATGAAGTAAATGAATTATACAGTACCTATATTGCAGAAGCTGAAGGAAGAGAAGGAACTTTAAAACTCGGTAAAGGACCGGTCTACAAAGAGAAAAGAGAAAAGCACGATGCCTCTTTGCTCGAATTACAAACCCTTAAAGAAACAAATCTGGCAAAAATTGACGTCAAAGAGAATGAATTGCTCAACCTCAGAAATAGTCAAAATGCTAAAGCAAATGCGGGTCAGCCGATTATAGATGGATTTGATGGTTTAATGGCGCGAATCAATGCCCTTGACGAGCTCCCTGTTTTGCCATCGATGTTTATCTTCTTACTTTTTTTAGCCATCGAAACTGCGCCTATTTTGGCTAAATTGCTTTCTCCAAAAGGTGCTTACGACCTCAAACTGGACATCCAAGAATCTGCCTTGTTACTCGTGGCCGAACAACAAAAAAATCAACGGGAATTACTTCTTAGTACCGATAAATCACTGAACGAAAAAGTGTACTACGATGTAGCAGAAGATGAAGAAATTTATTCACACAAAAAACAAAAAGCAAAAGACCTGCTTAAACTTCAAACGGACTACTTTTTTAAAAAGCAGAATGAGGCACTGGGGAATTCATAACGATCTATTTATACAAGTCGATTTTTAGAATATTACTATATTCGTATAAAATCAATGATCATGCGTTTATCCTTATATCTATTTTGTTTTATCCTACTCTTTTCTTGTAGAAAAGAAAAAGTAGAATTTCAAAATGAAGTAATTCAAACCGTTGAAAAACAAGAGACTAAAACAATTCAAACGGTCAATTACGCGGAACTCCTACCCTTTTTAAGCAAAGAGGATGACAAGGTTCATGTGCTTAATTTTTGGGCAACCTGGTGTAAACCCTGTATTGAAGAACTTCCTTTTTTTGAAAGGATTAATGCGGAATATAAAGACAAAAATGTTGAGGTTGTTTTGGTGAGTTTGGATTTTCCTACACAAATTGAGGAAAAGGTTCTTCCCTTTATCGAGAAAAATAAGCTCAAATCGAAAGTTATATTGATGAGCGATCCCGATCAAAATACCTGGATCCCGAAAATAGATGAAACCTGGTCTGGTGCAATTCCTGCCACCATAATTTACAATAAAAATAAAAGTGCTTTTTATGAAAAGGCCTTTACCTATGATGAATTGATTACAGAATTAAACAAATTTTTAAATTTATAGATCGTGAAAAATATCAGTCTAATTCTCCTGTTTATTACTTTAACATCTTTCTTAAACCCTACTCCACTCGGTTATGACATCGGAGATACCGTTGAAGATTTTAACCTAAAGAATGTAGACGGAAAAATGGTTTCTTTAAGTCAATTTACCGGTACGAAAGGTTTTATCGTAATTTTTACCTGTAATACTTGTCCGTATTCAATGGCCTATGAGGACCGTATCATTGACTTAGATAAAAAATACAAACCAAAAGGATATCCGGTAATCGCTATCAATCCCAATAATCCGCTTATTTCAAATGGGGATAGTTTTGAATTGATGCAAAAAAGAGCCAAAGAAAAAGGATTTACCTTCCCTTATTTATTTGATGAGGGACAACAAGTTTTTCCAAAATTCGGTGCCTCTAGAACTCCTCATGTTTTTTTGTTAAATAAAGAAAATAACCAATTAAAGTTGAAATATATAGGTGCGATAGATAACAACTCCCAAGATGCTTCAGCGGTTACCGAAAAATATGTGGAAAATGCCATCGAAGCCCTTCTTTCAAATAAAAAAATTGAACCTGCCATCACTAAGGCCATTGGTTGTGGCATTAAAAAATAACCTTTTGAGTTCAATATGAGCGAACTTCATCCCAAAGCGAGCAAAGAGATCGCAAGAACAATACTAAAAAATAATTTTGGTATTGAAGGTGAACTCGTGGAGTTGGTTGGAGAGATTGATGCAAATTTTGCTGTTTCCATCAGTGGCGTAAAAACTTATGTACTTAAAATTTCTCATACCTCATTTCTAGACTCGATCAAATTTCAAACAGAAATAATCAAAAATCTAAGCCGGGAAGAAATAGATCTTCCACTTCCAAAACCTATTCTTGATAAAAAGGGTGATTTTTTGACGGAATATAGTAACCATGAGAAGCATTATGTAGCGAGATTATTGACTTGGATTCCAGGCAGGTTAATGGCACAAGTGAACCCCGTTCTCCCTGATCTTTTATATGACCTTGGAAAAAAGGCAGGTATAATAACCTGTAAACTACAAAATTTCAGACATCCATTTGATTCTAGAAAATTAGATTGGGACATTGCACAAGGAGTTTGGTGTGAAGATGCACTAGACTTATTTGATAGAGAAAAAAAAGAGACCTTACAGTATTATTTGACCCTTTTTAAGGAAAACCTAACCGGTTACAGTCATCTGAGAAAATCGGTCATTCACAATGATCTTAACGAAAATAATATCATCGTTTCTTTGAACAAAACTCATCCGGATGTACTTGCTCTTATCGATTTTGGTGATGCCCTATTTACCCAAACCATTAATGATTTGGCTATAGCCTGTGCTTATGCAATAATGAATTTCCCGGATCCTTTGACAGCTTCATTGAATTTGATAAAAGGATATAATGAATCCTTTCCCATTCAGGAAGAAGAATTAGAACATTTGTATTGCCTTATCGCCATGCGATTGGTTATATCGGTTTCAAAATCTGCCATAAACAAAAATGAAAACCCTGAAAATACTTATTTGCAGATCAGTGATCATGCCGCATGGAATTTACTCCTAAAATGGAGGGAGATAAATCCCGATTTTGCCCATTTCAATTTCAGACATGCTTGCGGATTCGAGGCACATCCCAATGAAATTTATTTTGAAAATTGGACGAAATCGCAACATTTTTCATTGTCAGATCTATTTCCTGATTCGAACTGTAAAGAAATTCATTTACTCGACTTGAGCATAGGCAGTGAGTGGATAGGGCATGTAGAAGATTATAATAACCTGGATCTTTTTCAATTCAAAATTGATCAATTACAAAAAGCAAATACGGATAAAATAATTGCAGGGGGATATCTGGAGCCAAGACCAATTTATACCTCTGAGAAGTATGATAAAATTGGAAATAATGGCAGGGAGAGTAGAACGGTCCATCTAGGAATCGATTTTTGGTTACCCGCAGGAACACCTGTAGCCGCTTTATTTGACGGAGAAATTGTAGCCGCTGTAAATGATAAAGGAAATAAAGAATATGGAGGCTTACTTATACTAAAACACTGCGAGAACAATTTGGTTTTTTTTACACTTTACGGACATCTTTCTGTGGCCTCTGCTTTACAATATAATATAGGTGACCGTATAAAAAAAGGGGAACAAATAGCCGAGTTAGGCAATTATCCGGAAAATGGAAATTGGGCATCTCATTTACATTTTCAGATCATGTTATCGATGTTAGATTACCAAATCGATTTTCCCGGTGTCACCTATCCTGATCAACTGGATATTTGGAAAAGTCTTTGTCCTGACCCTAATCTACTCTTTAAAATAAAAAATCTAAAAACCAAATATGGGGAAGCTAACGATTCACTTTTGGCCTATCGTAAAGAACATCTGGGAAAAAGTTTGAGTCTGCAATACAAAACCCCTTTACAAATAGTGAGAGGCCAAGGTCCCTATTTAATTGATCCTTGGGGTAAAAAATATGTAGACACCTTAAACAATGTGGCCCATGTGGGTCACGAACATTATGAGGTGGTCAAAGCAGGAAGAGGGCAAATGGCACTGCTCAATACCAATACCAGGTATTTGCACAAAAACATCAATGAATTAGCCCAATTATTATTATCCACATTCCCACCGGAACTCAATGTCGTTCATTTCGTAAATTCGGGTAGCGAGGCCAATGAGCTGGCCTTAAGGATGGCTAAAACCATTACTGAGGGAAAGGGTTTTATTGCATCTGAAGTTGGCTACCATGGAAATACGAATGCCTGTATTGATGTTAGTTCTTATAAGTTCGATGGAAAAGGCGGGAAAGGTAAACCTGACCATGTTGAAATTTTTCCTTTGCCGGATGGATTTAGAGGAAAATATAGAGGAGAAAATACAGGTAAGTTGTATGCAGAGGAGGTTTTAAAGTGTATCCAAAATCTGAAACAGAAAAATATACCCTTGGCAGGTTTAATTGTTGAATCGATCATTAGTTGTGGAGGACAAATAGAATTACCTGAAGGTTTCTTACAGAAATCCTTTGAATTAGTCCGAGCCGAAAATGGCGTATGCATTATTGACGAAGTTCAGGTGGGTTGTGGCAGAGTGGGTAAAACTTTTTGGGGATTTCAATTGCACAAGGTCATTCCTGATATTGTTACCATTGGAAAACCTTTGGGAAATGGACATCCACTCGCAGCCGTAGTATGTACCACAGAAATAGCTGATAAATTTGCAAACGGCATGGAGTTTTTCAATACATTCGGAGGGAATCCTGTTTCATGCGCCATAGGAGCGGCTGTTTTAAGAACCATAAAAGATGAAAATCTCCAGGAAAATGCTTTAGAAGTTGGATGTTTTTTAAAAAAAGAGCTTAAACAACTGGCACAAGATTTTCCGATCATCGGTGATGTTCGCGGACAGGGTTTATTTCTCGGATTTGAATTGGTGGATGCGAACCTTATACCTTTAGAAGCGCAAACAACTTATTTGATAAATCGCATGAAAGAATTCGGCATCCTGCTCAGTTCAGATGGACCGGACCATAATGTGATCAAAATTAAACCCCCTATGGTTTTTTCAATGGAAAATGCGAAGGAATTCTTGTATTATTTGAGAAAAGTATGTGGAGAAGATTTTATGCAACTCATCTAAATTTATACTTAAAATGAAAAAATTGATATTGCTTTTCTGTTTGGTCCTTGCACAAAACACCTGGTCTCAATCAGCATTTGAAACAGACAAAAAAGAGATACTGAAAGTGCTGGATGCTCAGACAGATGCTTGGAATAAAAATGATCTCCAAGGTTTTATGCAAGGATATTGGAAGTCTGATGAACTCAAGTTCTTTGGCGCTAATGGGGTTACGTCAGGGTGGCAAAATACCCTGAACAATTATATAAAAAGATACCCGAATTCTGATCATACAGGGCTTTTGAATTTCAAAATTCATTCTGTTTCTCCTATTCATGACGGGGCATATTATGTGATGGGTGAATTCTTTTTAGAGAGAAAAGTAGGTGATACCAACGGCGTTTTTATGATCATTTTTAAAAAAATTGAAGGACAATGGAAAATTATTGCCGATACTTCCTGCTGATAACACCTAAATTATGAAGATCAAAATAATTAATTGGGGTATTATTGGTGTTGGCAATGTTTGTGAGGTAAAGAGTGGTCCGGCCTATCAAAAGACAGAAGGATTCATTTTAAAGTCTGTGATGAGGAGAGATCTCGCAAAAGCAAAAGATTTTGCCCAACGTCATGGTGTTGAAAAATTTACCGACAATGCAGATGAATTGATCAACGACCCGGAAATTGATGCAATTTATATTGCTACACCACCGGATACTCATTTGTCCTATGCCCTAAAAGTAGCTAGAGTGGGTAAAATTTGCTGTGTCGAAAAGCCAATGGCTATGAATTATGATGAATCCGAACAAATGTTGAAGGCGTTTGCAACAAAAAATATCCCCTTATTCATCGCCTATTATCGAAGGTCTCTCCCTAGATTTGTACAGATTAAAAAATGGCTAGAGGCCAATGAAATAGGCCAAATCCGACATATTGATTGGACCCTATGCCAACCGCCAAACCCTAAAACGGATGGAAGTGCTGTTTATAACTGGAGAACCGATGGTAAAATTGCCTTTGGCGGTTATTTCGATGACCTCGCATCACATGGTCTTGATCTTTTCCATTACTTTTTGGGGGAAATCCAATCGGCAAGTGGACAAAGTACTAACCAGCAAAATCTATATACAGCTAAAGACGCTGTTGCTGCTTCATGGATTCATAAAAACGGGGTGACTGGTACCGGTTTTTGGAATTTTGGTACCTGGGAAAGTAAGGATAAAGTATTTCTTTATGGGGAAAAAGGAACGATTTGTTTTTCCGTTTTTAATGATTGTCCCATTGAGCTTATCAGACAGAATGGAAAAAAAAGTCTCTACATAAGTCATCCTGAAAATGTTCAGTTAAACCATGTTCAAAACATGAGCCTTCAACTTCAGGGGATATTGGAACATCCTTCTTCTGGCAGTACAGGATTGCACACGGCTTGGGTGATGGATAAAATTCTAAATAACAAGATTGAATAATGTTTCTATTTCAATATGAACAGAACAATAGCTTTTTTCCAATAAGACTTTTATTATCCAATATTACTCAACAAGGTGAACCTAAGAAATTAACTTTTAAAAGAATTAAACAGAAGTCATAGGCCATGAAAGGATTTTCTTCAAGCAAAAAATCAAGTCTTAAAATTTTAAGATTTTTCGGTATAATTTTGGCTGTTTTTCTTTTTCTGAGAATTGCAATTCAGATCTATTTAACAAGTAACCATAAAGTTATACTCGCCGAGGTCCAAGCACTTACCAATGAAAAATTTGAGGGTGATATTGCCATTGGAAATTTGGAAATTCTAACTTTAAAACATTTTCCGAACATTACGATTGCACTAAAGGATGTTGTTGTTAAAGACAGTTTATGGGAGCGGCATAAAAATACACTGGTCAATTCAGATTATGTGTATGCTAAAATTTCCCCTTGGTCCTTGCTGCTAGGGGATGTTGAAATCAAAACAGTTGTTTTAAAAAATGCAACCATAGATGTCCATGTTGATTCAACAGGATATACCAATTTTTCTGCCCTGGCTCAACGCAAGAAAAAAGCGAAAAAAAATGCTGACAAAGAATCATTCTTTGATGTTGAGGTAGATCAAATTCACTTACAGAATGTTAACTTGATCTCTGATAATGAATTGAAAGGAAAATCATTTGGTCTCAGTATTCATTCTTTAATTGCTGATCTAAAGCCCTTCTCAGATGGTTGGAATGCCGAGGTTAAATTGAATTCACATATCAACGACCTAACCTTTAAGAAACAAAATGGCAGCTTTGCAAAAAATATGGATTTAATATCCAAATTGAAACTAAACTATAAGGAAAGTGAGAAAAAGATCCTGATAACCAGTGACAATTTTAACCTTAACAATAATAAATTTATGCTGGATGCCCATTTCGGTATAAAAGGAAATTCAAAATTTGAAATTAAAATCTATCATCCTTCCATCCTATATAAGGAAGCCTCTAAAATTGTTTCAGATAATATCAAAAGTAAATTAGATAAGTTCGATCTTAAAAATCCAATAGAAGTAACCTGTACCATTAACGGTGACCTTAAGGTAAAGGGTACGACGAAAATTCATGTGCTTGCACCTGTCAAGAACAATGAATTGAAAGGAATAGATCAAGTGTTTACAAACTGCAGCTTTATTGGGGAATTCACTAACAATTATATTGACAACGGCTCCTTTGATAATTTTAATTCGGCTATTCTTTTGCATGATCTAAAAGGGAATCTCAAGTCCATTCCCTTTGTGACAAAGGATGTGATGATTTTTAATTTAAAGAAGCCCATCGCCTCAGGTTCAGTTGAATCTACTTTTGATATCGAAAAATTAAATGCCTTTTTTAAAGATGATTTTTTGAAGTTTACAAAAGGTTCTGTAAAATTCAAAGTAAAATTCAAAAGCGATGTGGTTAACCTAAAGATCTCAAAACCCTTCATTGAAGGATTTGTCACTGTAGAGTCAAGTGATTTTATTTATATACAAAAAAACATACAGTTTAAAAATAATTCAATAGATCTTGAATTTACTTCGGATAGACTGATCGTCAACAATATTACACTGGGAACAGACAAGAGCAGTGCCATAATTAAAGGTTACGCCGATAACTTTATGGAATTTTACTACGACCATCCGGACAAAATTGTACTGAATTGCGAAGTGTACAGTAAGGAGCTACATCTCTCAGATCTGTTTGTTTTAACACATCGCGCCAAGCCTAAAAAAGAAGGTTATTTAAAAGACAACAACTTTTTACGAACCGCATTGAATTCTCAGGGGATAAGTGCAGAGGTCAAGATCGATCAGTTAAACCATAAAAATTTTGTTGGGAAAGATGTCATCGCTAGGATCGATATTGCGAACGACCAGATTTTTCTAAAGGAGGCTTCTATAAAAAGTTGTAATGGCAATTTATTTATACGAAGTACTATTAGAAGTGGGCAATCAGACAATCCCTTCGATCTCCTAGTAGAGGCACATCATGTAGATGCCAGCGAACTACTTCATTCATTTAATAATTTTGGATCCAAAACCATTTCAGGAAACACCATCCACGGATTGGCCTCTCTTACTTTAAATGCCAAAGGAAAGATATGGGAAGGAAAAATGGTGGAGAATTCTTTGAAAGGTGATCTTAAATTCCAACTGTCTAAAGGAGCTTTTGTGAATTTTGAACCTATAGAAAAAATTGGTAAATATATATTTCATAACAGGGACTTTTCAAATATTCAAATTGAGCATTTGGAAGGCAATGTAACTATAGACAATGGAATCATGAAACTACGACCCATGGAGGTAAATACCAGTGTGATCAATTTGGATGTGGGAGGTCATTATGGATTGAATGGCGGAACAGACTTGGAAATAGATGTTCACCTAAGAAATCCTAAAAAGGACGAAGGTGAAGTGAAAAAGGAAGTAAAAGAAAAAAATAGGAAAAAAGGGGCAACGATACATCTCAATTTAATCGATGATAATCAAGGTGGCACTAAAATCAAATTAAGGAGTAAAAATGAACAGCTAAAATAGCGTGTTTATTTTTTATGCATGCAAACCATGCACATAGGTTTTTATTCTAATTACTATGATCAAATCCTCATTTTGCATCTTGTTATTTTGAATTAATTTTTTCTGTCTACAGAAAAAGGCAAAATATTCATGGACGTTTTTTTCTCAGTAATTATTTCAGAAACGATTTTTCCGGTTGCCGTAGCCATAGACCAACCCATCATGGCATGACCACTAGCCAGGGTGAGATTTTTGTAATGTTCAGGCTTTCCAATATATGGAAGCCCGTCAAAAGATAAGGGTCTCAAGCCAAACGTCGCATTTTCCTTTTCTTGTGCAGAAAGGTCTATGTCGGGGAAATACCTTTTAGCGGCCTTGGCTATGGCTTCAACTCTTGTCATATTCAAATGATTGTTTATTTCGGTAATTTCCATGGTTCCGGCAAATCGTGTAAATCCGTTCATGGGAGTCACTGCTACCTTGGCTTCAGCCAAGATTGAAGGTATGGTTATACCCGTTGGTTTTTTATGGTTTATGGCATAACCCTTACCGGCCTGCATTAAAACTTTTAAACCTAACTTTTTACTGAAGAGCCCACTCCATGCCCCCGCGGCAAGCACAAATTCATCAGCTTTAAAACTTTGCTTACTAGTTTGAATGGAAGTGATTTTCCCCTTTTTTAGCTTCAGATCAGTTACCTCTTGATTTCCGATCAGATTAACTCCATTTGCTAAGAGATACTGCTTAATTTCTTCCATAAATTCATGTGGTGTTGTGTGTTGGTCACATTTAAAATAGGTCGCACCAATCACATTCAATTTTACTTCTGGCAACAACTTTTCGAGCTGAGACATACTTAACAACTCGGCATCCAAACCTGAATTCTTTGCCAGATCAATGAGTTTGATCTCTTCTTCCAACATATTTTCTGTTTGACAAAGCATCAAAAGTCCCTTTTTTACATAATGGAAATTAAAATTTTCCGTATGCCTAATCTCTTCCATTAGCTCCTGACTGAGTAATGTGATAGATTTAATCACAGGAACGGCCCTTTTTACATGGGCTGCATTACACGACTTGTTAAAGGCCCAAGCCCACTTTATAAAATCAGGATCAAGTCGTGGTTTTATGTAAAGGGGACTAGAAGGATTAAGCATCCATCTTAAACCCTTTTTCATCACACCGGGCGCAGAAAGTGGTATGAGATGACTGGGAGACAAATAACCTGCATTGATGTAGGACGCCCCTGAATCCATGGCTGACTTATCAATAATTGTGACTTGATGACCCTCCTTTTGCAGGTAATAGGCAGAACACAAACCAATGATTCCGCCACCAATGATGACAACTTCTTTTTGCATTTTTATAGTACTTGAAATCCGTGGGCATAAGGATCATCATCCTTGTCTATGATGATCTGATTATACCCGTAAATTTTTGCCCAGCCTTTTATACTGGGTACGATGGCAACCTTATCACCCAAAGTGGTCACTGCCTCAATTCTTCCTACAAATGTAGAACCAATGAAGCTCTCATGTATAAAATTCTGTCCTTTTTTGAGTTGACCTTTTGTATATAGCTGAGCCATTCGAGCCGAAGTTCCTGTTCCACAAGGAGACCGATCTATGGCCTTTTCACCGTAAAAAACAGCATTTCTTCCGGAGCTTTTAGGGTCAATTGGATCGCCTGTCCACAATAGATGTGTAACATCCCTGATGGTGGCATCATCCGGATGAATAAACCGATCCGGATACTTGATGTTTATTTCTTTTCTCAACTCTTGCGAAAAACTGATCAAATCCCCTGCAGAATAATCTTGAACCCCTCTAAAATTCTTTTGTGGATCAACAATGGCATAAAAATTACCGCCATAAGCGACATCAAAAATGATTTCGCCAAGTTGCTTCGAAAAAATAGTCAGTTCCGAGGCCGCCAGATAGCTTTTCACATTGGTCAACTTCACCCACTCTACTTTTTTACCCTTCTGCTGATATTCTATCAAAACCAGGCCGGCTGGAGCTTCCATTCTAATTTTTCCCGGAGTCTTTGGCTTTATCAAGCCCTCTTCAATCGCAATGGTAATGGTACCTATTGTCCCATGTCCGCACATAGGTAAACATCCCGATGTCTCGATAAAAAGGATGGAAAAATCATTTTCAGGATCATGCGGCGGATAAAGAATACTTCCACTCATCATGTCATGACCCCTTGGTTCAAACATCAGCCCAGTCCTTATCCAGTCATATTCTTTAAGGAAATGCTGCCTTTTCAAGCTCATGGTATGGCCAATTAAATTTGGCCCTCCTTTTGCTACTACCCTAACCGGATTACCACAGGTATGTGCATCAATACAGGAAAAAATATTTTTACTCATTTTTCATTCGCAAAATATAATTGTTTATGCGTTTTTCGAGCATGGATAAAGTAACGGTTCCTTGCTCGAGAATAACTTCATGAAACTCTCGAATATCAAATTTTGAACCTAATTCGGCTTCTGCTTTTTCTCTTAGTTCTCTAATTTTTAACTCACCTATTTTATAAGAAAGTGCCTGTCCCGGCCATGAAATATATCTATCTGTTTCAGTATTAATTTCATGTAAGGACAAGGCTGTATGACCGGCCATAAATTCTATAACCTGCGCTCTGGTCCACCCTTTGGCGTGAATTCCTGTATCAACCACTAACCTGCAGGCACGCCACATTTCATACGTGAGTTGACCAAATCTTTCATAAGGGGTGGTGTACATTCCCATTTCATTTGCTAAAAATTCAGTATAAAGACCCCAGCCTTCACCGTAGGCAGAAAGGTAAAGATCTTTTCTAAACTGAGGGATACTATCTCCTAGCTCATTATTCAAACTTCCTTGCAAATGATGGCCCGGTACTGCCTCATGTACGGTTAAAGCCGGAAGGGTATACAAGGTTCTGCTGGGTAGGTCATAGGTATTTACCCAATAATAACCCGGATCGGTGCTCTCTTTGCTAGTGCCAATATATCGGCCGCCTGTGTATTTGGGCGCGATAGCATCGGGCACAGGAGCAACACCATAGGGTTTTCTGGGTAAGGTTTTAAAAAAACGAGGTAATTGTGCATCAGCTCTTTTGGCAATGTCTCTGGCCCTTGTCAGCAGCTCATCGGGAGTTTTCGCATAGAACTGATCATCTGTTCTCAAAAAATGAAAAAAATCGGCAAAGGTTCCTTCAAAATTTAACTCGCCTATAATCTTTTCCATTTCAGCCTTAATTCTGGCTACTTCTTTCAAACCAATTTGATGAATATCTTCAGCAGTATAAGAGGTACTTGTTGTGAAATAGTTGATCCTGTTCTGATAAAATGCCTCTCCATTAGGAATTTCTGAGACGCCCAGACTCGTTCTTGTTTTTGGAAAATATTCCGTTTCAAAAAAAGCCTTAATTCTGGCAAATTGAGGGATCACATTCGTCTTTATGGCCTGCTGTGCAACCATTACAACAGAATCTTTTTGTTCCTGAGTAAGTTCATTAGGCAAATTCTTAATTGGAGAATAAAAAAAACTATCCTCAAAATTGCTTACGAAATGTTTATCATAGGTAGATTCGTATCCCTTAAATATAATTAAAGGTTGAGATATACCTTTCCCGAGTCCTTCTCTTAAAATAACCAAATGCTGGTTCACGAATTCCGGGATCGCATTTAAAAAATTCAGGTAATCTTTGACTTGGTCATAATTAGCCAAAGGTCGGACCCTATAAACAAGATCGCTATGAAATCCCGCATCCGACAGCAAGGGATTAAGGTATTGGTCGAACTCAAAATAATCAATTCGCTCCTGAAGAACAAAACCCAGTAATTCTTTCGAAATTTTTTCAGTTTCAGTCAAGGAGGCTTCGTCTATGTTAGATAATTCTTTCAATTGTATTCGGGCAAAATCGGCTTCCTTTTGATAATAGTCTTTGGTAAAAAGACCCAACGGAAAATCTTTTTTGTCATAACCCTCATGTGATTCTACTGTTTTGATTAATTCTTTCAACTTTAAAGAATCACCAGGTTGCTTTTGAGTACAAGCAAAAATCACTAGCCCTAACAGTGCAAATAAATACTTCATCATTCAGATCTTATTTGTTGTTAAACTATTGTTTATTATCCTAAAAATCCCTAACGGATTTCCATTCTTCAGTTCATCCGGCAATAATCGATCCGGCCAGTTTTGATAGCAAACAGGTCTGACCCATCTCTGTATGGCACCCGTGCCCACAGAAGTAAACCGACTATCCGTACTTGCCGGAAAAGGACCACCGTGAACCATGGCGTGGCAAACTTCTACCCCAGTTGGAACCGAATTAAAAATAATTCGTCCCACTTTATCCGAAAGAAGAGAAATAAGCTCATGGTTTAAACTCAAATCGTCCTCATCGGCTAAAATCGTACCTGTTAACTGACCTTCCAAAATTTTTAAAATAGCAGCGAGTTCCTTTTTATGTTCACATCTCACCACCAAAGAAAAAGGTCCGAAAACTTCGTGATGTAAACGGGTGTTTTTTAAGAAATCACTGCCTCTTACGGTGGCAAGTGTTTGTCTTGCAAAATTCGCCTTTATTTGGTCATCAGCCTGATAAATTTGATTGACATTGTCTTCTTTCAACAGTGCATCTTTGTCCCTTGAAAATTTACTTTCAATGGCAGGATGTAGCATACAAGAAGCCTGTATTTCTTTTAACTGACCGGCCAATTTTGAACAGAAATCATCGAGATACTCATTTTCCAAAGCCAAGATCAAACCTGGGTTTGTACAAAATTGACCTGCCCCGAGCGCAATAGAATGGGCATATGCTTTAGCCCATGATTCTCGCTTCTCTTTGAGTGCACTTGGCAAAATTATGACAGGATTAACACTGCCCATTTCTGCAAAGACAGGAATTGGCTCTTTTCTCTTGGATGCTAGATCATACAATGCTTTTCCCCCCGCATAACTACCCGTAAAACCCACTGCTTTTATCAAGGGATGGCTTACCAATGCCCGACCCACCTCAAAACCATTACTGTTCAAATGTGAAAAAACACCCTCGGGCATACCTGTTTTTTTAGCTGCCTCAACAATGGCTGAGGCCACCATTTCACTTGTGCCTGCATGCATGGGATGCGATTTTACGATGACAGGACAACCAGCTGCTAAGGCAGAAGCCGTATCTCCGCCGGCAGTAGAAAATGCCAATGGAAAATTGCCGGCGCCAAAAACAACCACTGGTCCGATGGCCTTATTCATTCTTCTAATATCCTCTTTTGGAATAGGAATTCGGTCAGGAATTGCCGTATCGATCACTGCATCTACCCATTCTCCCTTTTCTAGTAAATTAGCGAAGTTATTTAACTGTCCTATGGTCCTTCCCCGCTCTCCGAGTGCTCTGCCTTCGGGTAAGCCACTTTCGCTGCAATACATCAGAATCAATTCTTTACCTAATTTTTCAATTTCATCGGCAATCGATCTTAGAAAACTTGCTCTTTTACCTCCCGAAAACTCCTTGTAAGTTTCAAATGCCCGACTAGCCATTTCAGCAGCGCGATTGACTTCATCCTGATTTGCTTCATAAAAAACTTCAGTATTCTCAATATTCAGTTGTGGGTTAAATGTTTTAAAAGTTTTATTCCCCGAAGCGGACAATTCATTCCCGATATAATTCTTTCCTGTGATCATCTTAGGTGGTATTTTATTGCAAGCTATTTGAAATTGGGCAAAGTTGGGCGTGTTTTCATACTTTTCTCGATTATTTCAAGTACGCGTTTTCTTTCATCACCCTCCAGCGGCAGTCGTGGTTCACGTACAAATTCAGTTCCAATTCCGGTAGCAACTTCTGCCAATTTAATATTTTGGACTAATTTTTTATGGATATCCAATTCCAGCAAGGGCATAAACCATCGATAAATCTCAATGGCTTCTTTTATTCTTTCTGTTTTTACCAATTCGTAAATTGCCACCGTTTCTTTGGGAAAGGCACAAACTAGACCAGCCACCCAACCATCGGCACCCATGGCTATACTTTCCAAAGCCAGGGTATCTACGCCGCATAGAATTTGGTATCTATCACCGAATCTATTTCTCATACGCGTTATATTTGTGATATCCCGAGTAGATTCCTTTACCGCCTGAATGTTCGAATAAGCCTTTAGTTCATCAAACATATCTAAGGTCACCTCAATACCATAATCAATAGGATTGTTATAAATCATGATTGGTAAATCTGTACTCTCAGCAATACGTTTGAAATAGGTTGTTGTCTCACGGTCATCAGCTTTATAACGCATGGGGGGCAGTAGCATTAATCCATGAGCACCGTATTTTTTTGCGTTGGCAGCAGCGTCGATGGCATTTTTTGTAGATTGCTCGGCAATATTAATGACAACAGGTACTTTACCTTTGACAATTTCAACGGTTTTCTCAATTAAAATTTGCTTTTCGCGATTCGTTAAAGTACTGGCTTCTCCCAATGTACCTCCCAAAATAATACCATGTACACCTGCTTCCAATTGTGCTTTTATATTGACTTCGAAGGTGTTTAGATCTAACTCATCCTCTTTGGTGAATTTTGTTGTCACTGCCGGCATTACGCCCTTCCATTGTAGGTTCATCTGTTTAAATTTTTTTATCAAAATTAGCTCTTCACTGATAAAATAAATTCAGCTTAATTAACCTATCATAACATTATATTAACCATTTTTGTATTTTTAATTCAATTTTAGTGTAATATAATACATCTATCGTGAAAGTATTACCGTTTAAAATAGTTAAAAGTGAGCAACAATCTATTCTGTATCAAAAGGATTATGATGACACTTTTTATGATTCTCTTCATAACCACAAAGAGATTCAATTGAGCCTGATTGTAAATGGAGAAGGAACTTTTGTGATTGGTGATTGTGTTGGTGATTTTAAACCCAATGATATTTTTATCATTGGTGAATACCTGCCTCATGTATTTAAAAGTGATAAAATTGTCGGAGAAAAATCGGAAATGATTTCCCTATTTTTTACCGAGCAGTCCTTCGGAGAACATTTTTTCGCCATACCTGAATTATCTCAATTAAATCCCTTATTCAGTAAAGCGCAACGAGGAATAAAAACTGCGATTTACCCAAAAGAGCTCAAAGATAAATTTATAAAGCACAACTCTTTAGAACCTTTGGCTCAGTTCATTAATTTTATAGAAATATTATCAACTCTTTCGATCCATTCGGGTGAGGCACTTTCTTCACAACCAGCGATAAAAAAATATACTGATGAAGAAGGCAAAAGAATGAGGGATATTTTTCAGTTTACCCTGAACAATTTTAACAGTCAGATCCAGCTGGCAGAAATTGCCGATGTAGCAAACATGACTGTTCATGGGTTTTGCAGATATTTTAAGAAAAGAACCGACAAAACCTATGTCAATTTTTTGATTGATATCCGATTAGGTCATGCCTGTAAATTATTGTCGAAAGGAGAGTTGGATATAGCAGAAATAGCCTATCAATCGGGCTTTAACAATATCACGCATTTCAACAGAAAATTTAAAGAAAAAAAGAAGTTGACGCCCTCCGCTTACAGACAAAATCTGAGGTCAGAGAAAGTATTACAATAATCCATATTCCGATTTCACTTTTTTTGTAAGGCTTTGTAGGATCAAATCATAAGAATGGTCTATCATTTTTAACACTAGTTTGGCCGGAATAGAACCATCCAAAATAACCGTATTCCAATGTTGTTTGTTCATATGATACCCTGGAATAACCGAAGTATAGGTTTCTCTTAGCTCAATTGCCCATTCGGGATCGCATTTTAGGTTTACCCTAAAATCAGGTTCATCTAAACCTGTAATAGCAAAAATCTTATTGCACACCTTAAAAACAAGGGTTACTTCATCAAAAGGAAAAGACTCTGTCACATGTGCCTTTTGCATACAATAGGTACGAAAATCTTCTACATTCATACCTAAAAATAGTAAAACTTTCCGAAGAAAGTTTTACTAAATATCTAAATTAATTGATGAGCTCGGCTTGTAAATTGGCAACAACGCTAACCGACGGAGGCAAAACAAAATGCTTTTTTACCGGGCATTGATCTACAACAGCCTTTATGGCTTTCTCATATTTTACCGGGAAACCAACCGGTAAGTTCACTTGTATTTCAATATGCTCAACTCTGTTTTCTTCTTGATTATATTTGATCAACTCATCTAAAGTAACTCCTTCCAAACTCATCCCTCTTTGCTGTAAAAAAGCCCTGACATATACGGCAGAACACATACCAACGGTTGCCAAATAAATCATATAAGGAGAATCAGACATTCCGATTACTTTTCCTTTATAGCTTGCAATAATATTTGCTGATTGATCAAATTGCACTTCAATTTTCATCTATGACTATTTAAAATTATAGCACAAATGTAGAATTCTAAAATGATGGTATATGTAACCTGAATTACTTTAATTCTTCAACCTTTTTGTATCGCTTTTTACCAGATCGATATTTTTATCAGGTAGCAGTAAATCCTGATAATCCAGACGCCAGCCAATTGTTTCTACGATTGTCTGCATCATTAAAACAGCTTGAAGGGCTTCATTTCTGGCTGTGTCTAACAATCCGCTCTCCGGCACTTTTTCCAAAATATGTTCTTTGGCTTTTGCATTGAGTTCTGTCAGATCAGAATTATCGAACTTATTAAACAATCCGTCCTTTTTATCGTAATACTTAAAATCTGTATCGATGCTCAACACTTCCGGCTGAGGAAAAGCAGTGAGCTTGATGGTTTTTTTATCATTTACAGCTTCCATTTTTACCTTTGATAGATCATAACCCACATGGGCTTTTGCATTGATTAGAATGATTGCTTTCTTTTTACTTGAAACCATGTTTAAAAAGCGCTCTCTCACATTTTCATAATGATAGATTTCAGAAAATTCACCCTCTACTGTAATAAGTTTGCATACTTTTCTGATCTTCTCCATCAAAACAACCGACTGAACATTGATCTTTTCTTTGCTTTGTTGCAATTTTAAATATTGAAGAATTAAATAAGTGATAATCGCTCCAATCAATAAACCAAAAAGTGCTTCCATACATTTCTTCTTTTAGCTAATTTAGTCATTCTCGTTAATAAAAAACAGATCTGAAGCAATCCCGTCTACATAAAATTTTGCTTTATCAGCAATAATCAAGGCTTCTGATTTTAACAACAACATCTCATCCTTTATATACTTCGAAGCATTTTTTAAAAGTAGATCCAGCTTCTCTTTTCCGAATTCATTTTGAAATTCATTTAACGAAATTCCCCAAGCAGTGCGAAGGCCTATCATAATTTTTTCGTTCATTTTATCGGTAAGACTCAGTTCTTCAATTTCCAATGGGCATGTATCATTTTGTAGTGCCTTAACGTATTTTACATTATTGGATACATTCCAACATCTCCTTTTACCGTCATAAGAATGTGCAGAAGGACCAATTCCCAAATAAGAGACTCCTTTCCAATAGGCACTGTTGTGTACTGAAAAATAGCCGGGCAGACCAAAATTGGAAATCTCATAGTGAATGTATCCCTCGCGGTTAAGCAATTCGCACAATATTTGAAATTGTTCGTTTGCCAATTCTTCATTTAAAGGTTGGTATTTTCCCGATCGAATAAAACCTGCAAGAGCAGTTTTTTCTTCTACTGTCAAAGCATAGCAACTTAAATGAGGAATACCTATATCTAAAGCTTTTTGGATATTTTCTATCCAGCGACCATGTGATAATCCCGGAACACCGTAGATCAGATCGATCGTGATATTATCAAAATATTGCATTCCTATTTTTAAAGATTCATGTGCTTCTTTCGCTGAATGTACTCTATTCATATAAACAAGATCTTCATCAAAAAAAGATTGAATGCCTATACTCAGCCTGTTGATCTTGGTTTTTGACAATTCAATGAGTTTTTCTTTACTCAAATCATCAGGGTTGGCTTCAAGGGTTATCTCCGGAGATGCTGAAACCGGATAATTCTCATAAATATGCTGCAGTAAAAAGTCTATTTCCTCACTAGTCAAAATACTTGGTGTACCTCCTCCAAAATAAATGGTGTGTATTTCTTCAGCTATTTCATTTTTTCTTAAAACAAGTTCTTTGGCCAGCGCTTCCAATAGGGTTGTTTTGTGTTTTAAGGAAGTTGAAAAGTGAAAATCGCAGTAGTAACAAGCCTGTTTACAAAAAGGAATATGCAAATAAATTCCCGCCATTACAGAAATGTGTAGTTAAGTGTGATTTTACCCATTGTTTTTTCATCATTTTCGGGAAAATTGTTCGCTCGTTGTTCTCTTCCAATAAATTTTAGGGGCAATTTAAATTTTTTTACTTCAAAAATAATTTCAGACTTAGTTGGAAAATTATTGTCAACATATTGATTTACAGTCCGAAAGGTTCCGTGTTCTTTGGTGTTGACCACAGACTCCAAAATTTGCAATTCATTTTCTAAGAATTTAATATCGGCTGTAATCCAATCCTTTTTTTGATCGAGCGAAACGAGTTTATACACCAATCGATCGCCCTCTTTCCCCAAAAATATAGATTGAAACGGGGAATTGAAAAAATCAAAAATTTGATTCACTGTTCCCTTTTTTGGTACCAATGCCAGGCCTTCTCCTTTTACCACAATTTTGTTTTCTTTATCAAACTCCACATACACTTCTTTTTCAGGAATTTTAATTCCTTCCACATCTATTTTAACCTTGATGAAACAAGTAATTTTTTTTTGATCGGCATATTTTTGCATTAGCTTTTCAATCACCGCATCATGCTGTGCAAATAGGCTTTGTAAAAAACAAAAAAGAAAAAAAAACAAAAAAGACTTCATTCGGTTATTTGCATTTTTTGAAACTTTCTAAAAGATAAAACTATAAAAAATAAAGCCATCACCAATAAAAACAAAATGGATTGTAAAATGCTTTGATCCGGAATTTCATCAACAAAAAACAATTGCCATTTCGCCATATGATAAGTAAATAAAAATGGTTGCCAATGGCTAAAAAAACCAAAAACAAATGTTTGTAAAAGGGTACTCACAATAAGTAAACCCAAGGCCAATAAAACAGCAGTTAATGTATTTCTGAAATAGATGGCGAAATACATGGCCATACATGTAAATGCAAACATAGCTAAAGTCGCAAAAAAAAGTGCTTTGGTGTATCTGAGCAAATAGGTTGACTCTTGAATAAATTGAATCCCATCTATAAATATAATGACATCTCCTGAACCAAAAAAGAGCACCGAAGGAATCAAGGCCATAAAACCGGACAGGATCATGAAAAGTAAGACAAACACCAGCATGACCAAAATTTTTACAGCGAGCAAATTCTTTCTTTTTATGGGCTGAGCTAATAAGGTTCGAATAGTCCCCATCTCGAATTCTCCCGAAAAAATATAGGTAGTAACAATAACAACCAAAATAGGTAAATGAACCCAAAGTGTATTTAATGCAAGGTAACTGATCAAATAGCCATTCACGATGTTCCCTTCTATATAGAAATTTTCTTCAATGGATTTTAATAGAAAATTAAACAAATCCTTACCATCATTGTATAGACCTAAATCAATGATAAGCATAAGAAATATTGAAATCCCCAAAGAAATGTAGGTTCTTACAGAACTAAACAATTTATATATTTCTACCTGTAATAAGGACATTATTGGGTGATTTGCATGTATTTATCTTGTAATACTGTTCTGGTTTGCACATTAACAGGGGTACTCCCCAAATGAACTAAATTGGCAATAGTTTCGGCAATTTTATTTGGTTCTAAATTAACTAGCACTTTTTTCGATTCCATTTTTTCAACATTGAGCTCAGAAAACAATTCCAAAGCATTTTCAGAAAGATCCGTTTCAAATATGAACTCCACTTTTTTAGGAATTTTATGCAATTCGTCTTTTGATATTTGAAAGGCTATATCCCCTTTATGGATCAAAATGAATTTGCCTGCCAACTCCTCAAGTTCATTCAATAAATGTGATGATATAAGGATCGTCTTCCCTTCCTGATTGATTTTATGAATTAGTTCAATCAACTCTTGAAATCCGTTAGGATCTAATCCGTTAAAAGGT
The DNA here is from genome assembly GCA_964631875.1 of uncultured Flavobacteriaceae bacterium. Lineage (GTDB taxonomy): Bacteria > Bacteroidota > Bacteroidia > Flavobacteriales > Flavobacteriaceae > Namhaeicola. The sequence continues at coordinate 4,203 of CAZWAN010000026.1, read as the reverse complement.
TCATCCAAAATCAAGATCTCAGGGTCTCTGATCAATGCCTGGGCAATTGCAAGTCTCTGCTTCATTCCGGTAGAAAAATGTCTGAATTTTTTCCTACCTGTATCAGGCAATCCAACTTTATTCAATAAAGCATGTATATCTGTATCGAGTTTGTTGATTTTTGCGAATAATTGAAGGTTTTGTTTTGCATTCAAAAATGGGTAAAATGAAGGAGAATCAATTAAATACCCACAGTATTTTTTTAAATCTTCGAAGCGAAACTTGGAATGATCGATCAATAATTCGCCAGAATCAGGATAAATTAAATTGGCCAAAACCTTAATTAATGAACTCTTACCGGCACCATTTGGGCCAATCAAGCCAATAATATCTCCTCGTTGTAAAGCAAAAGAGATGTTATTTAAAATAATTTGGTTGCCTAAGGTTAAGGTGACGTTATTGAGTGAGAGCATGGCTTACCAAAAGAAATATTGTCGGTCGTATTTTTTTGTAAGTAAAATGTTCGCCCAAAATTTACCATAAAAAAGAACAAACGGGTTCTTCATAAAGGCATCCGGTAAAATATGATACCAGCGATATCCTTGCTCTTTAAAGTATTGCTTCGTTTCTTGTTCAAATCCCAAATCCTTAACTGCCGTTAAAACAGCATCTCTTTGACATTTTGAATACATGAACGGACGGATTAACCTGGTATCGAAGCCTAATTTATAAATTGTATCTTTTATCTGTTTGTAATTTTGATATCTCCCCAATGCATCCGCTTCTGCAAAAAAAGCAAGACCTAATCCATAGATGAACAATGCCAAGGACCAAAAATCATGATAAAAATCTGAATTTGAATTAAAAAAAGATCTGATGCCGAGAAAGGAAAGGAATATGCCCAGACAAAAAAACAGATGTAAAAAATATCCGACCATTAAAAAACGAAGCAATCTTTTGCCAAATATCAATAAATTGACAGGTTCTTCATATGGAGGGAAATACTTAAGCATAACCAAAAATATCATTTATTTATTAAAACTTAAAAATTATTTGATCTATTGCTTAAGTCACTAATATTCAGTACATTTGTTAGATCAGCTATATTGCAGAATAACTTAATCCCCCAAAAAACCAATGTATGTAAATATTTTGTCCTTCAAATTAGATGAGAAGGATGGCATTTCCGGTAACGAACTGAGCATGTTCGAAGACAATCTGACTAAAAAACCTAAAGGACTAGATCGTCTACATATTTTTAAGGATAAGGTAAAAGAAAATAAGTTTTACCTTATTGAATATTGGAAGTCTGTGGAGTACAAAGACCGGATGGAATCTAAGGATAAAACTAGCGTTTTATCAAGAATTCATAAGGTTTCTCAAGATCACCGATATAAAAAAATCGAATGTGACGTAGTCATTTAAACTCTTTTTAACTACCAGACCTTTATTGTCAACTATCAAACCGAACTGATCGTCTCGATAGTGATTACTATTTATTTTCTGTGTTTTGCCCCCGAGTAGTAATTATTTTTTGAGACGATCTTTTTTAGGCATTGCATAAAATTATTTCACAATGCGTTTGTCGTTCTGACTCACAAATGAAGCCCAACCACTGTAACTTTTAGAACTCTCGGCTTTTCCTTCATTAAAAAAATGACATACAGCCGCTGCGAGTCCGTCCGTAGCATCTAAGTTCGTTGGCAGGGTCTTTATCTTTAATAATTGCTGCAACATTTTTGCCACTTGTTCCTTACTGGCATTTCCATTGCCTGTTATAGACATTTTAATTTTTTTTGGAGAATACTCTGTGATAGGTAGATCACGACTCAAACCAGCTGCCATTGCCACTCCCTGAGCTCTTCCTAATTTGAGCATTGATTGAATGTTTTTTCCATAAAATGGTGCTTCTATTGCAATTTCATCCGGGTGATAATGATCGATGATTTGGATCGTTCTCTCAAATATTTTTCTCAATTTAACATAATGGTCGTCGTACTTTTTCAAGATTAGTTCATCCATTTGGATAAGTCCCATTTGGCCTTTTGTAACCTCAATCAAACCAAAACCCATAATCGTTGTACCCGGGTCAATCCCTAATATGATTTTTTCTGTTGGCAAATTCGCAAATGTTTTTGAAGAAACCAGATAAAAATATTTTGTTTCTTTGCGTAAATGTACAATAACTTATCAAAATACAAATCCGAACTCGCCCGGCTCTTAAAGGGATTTATTTTGATTTGTTCCTTTCTTGTCATTGTCATTAAAATAAAAGGAAACAATTTACTAACCCAAGAATATATGTCGAACTGGCAGGTCTTATTTTCCAAAAATCAGTTGGCATGTACAATTATACTTTTGATGACAATTTGCAATTGGGCTTTGGAAATATTTAAATGGGAACTGTTGGTAAGTGCTGTTCAAAAGATTACCTATACAGAAGCCCTTAAGCAAAGTTTAGCCTCTTTAACTGCCTCACTTTTAACACCTAACAGAATTGGAGAGTACGGAGTAAAGGCTATCTTTTTCAGAAAATCTGAAAGAAAAAAAATAATGGCTCTTAATTTGTTGGGTAATAGTTCTCAAATGGTTATTACCACATTTTTTGGTTTGCTTGGAATTCTTTTTATCTCCAAATATTTTCTTGAACTGCAATATGTTTTAAATGCATTTCTTGTATTTCTGCTATTCATTATAGTTTTTTATCCCTATTACAAATCAATATTATCTTTCCCGTTTCTTAAAAAATTTGTTTCCTTTTATGGAGGTTTCGGAACTGGCAGACATCTAAAAGTCTTTCTTTTAGGTACCTTGCGCTATTTGGTATTTTCGCATCAGTTCTATTTTTTGTTGATGATCTTTGGACTTGAATTGGACTATATTTTAACTATGCATCTCATTTTTTCGATGTACTTTTTAAGTTCAATAATTCCAGGATTTGTTGCTTTTGATTTTTTGATCAAAGGCTCCGTAGCACTCACATTATTTAGTTTTTTCGGTGTAAATGAGTCCATTGTCTTAACCGTTACAACACTCATGTGGTTGCTGAATTTTGCGCTACCTTCTATTTTTGGCAGCTACTATGTCTATCGTTTTTCCTTGCCTGAATCAGTAAAACTCCCTGTTAATTAATTGATTTTACTCGCCTTCATCCCGCTACTTTTTTATATGCTGATGATTGTCTATTTCAGCATTGGATATCGCCGATTGAGTGTGTTTAAAGGTGGCGAAAACAAACAGAAAACGCGATTTTCCATCTTGATACCCTTTAGAAACGAAAGTGAACACCTGCCTGAATTAATGCATAGCTTAGCACATTTGAATTATCCCAAAAATAATTTTGAAATTTGGATGATAGATGATGATTCATCCGATAATTCATCCGAAATAATACGAACTTTTATATCAGAAAACGCCGATTTACACATACACATCATAAACAATAAGCGAAAGACAAGATCAGCAAAAAAGGATGCCATTCTTTCAGCCCTTGAAAAGTCAAATTTTGAATGGATCACTACCACCGATGCAGACTGTTTCTTGCCTGAAAATTGGTTACAGCTTTTTGATCAAGCCATTGAAAAACATAAACCTGTTTTACTGGCAGCACCTGTAATGTATTCAAAAATTAAGCAAAACATATTGGATCAAACGCAATTTTTTGAGTTTCTGAGCCTGCAAATTATTACTATGGTTGCTTTTGGTCTGGGTAAACCTTTTATGTGTAATGGCGCAAACCTTTGCTATAATAAAACTGCGTTTTTCTCCTTAAACGGATTTGAAGGAAATGAGGATTTTGCCGGTGGAGATGATCTTTTTTTATTGGAAAAAATGGCAAAGTCTTGTCCCGATCGAGTTCATTTTATAAAACATAAGGATTGTTTGGTGCTAACCACGACAGAAAATTCTTGGAGTTCTTTTTTCTCTCAAAGAATTCGCTGGGCAGCAAAGTCAGCAGGTTATAAACAAATCATAGGCAAGCTTACAGGATTGGTCGTTTTTTCCTGTAATTTATCTTTGGTCCTACTTGTTTTTATTTCAGCTTTTCATTCTGAAATTTGGCCTTTTACTTTATTCAGTTTTTTCTTAAAAATACTAACAGACCTGGTCCTTCTGATCCATGGTAAAACATTATTCAAAAAAACATTATCGCCTTTATATTTTTTTGCAGCGAGCATATTTTATCCTTTCTTGAACGTACTTATTGGATCTAGATCTTTATTC
>CAZWAN010000025.1:0-31925 GCA_964631875.1 uncultured Flavobacteriaceae bacterium | reverse complement strand
AAATGGTGAAATGGTGAAGTAGTTTAGAGATATACAGTTCTCAATACTAATATCTCATATCTCAATACTAATATCTAGTCTCTCAATACTCAATACTAATATCTAAACAGCTAAAAACCCTCATGCCCCTTACAGATCTTCATTTGGGGATGCAGGGTCACTTTTCCTTGATCGTCCAGACATACCTTTTCTTTAGTCAGCAAAAAGTCAAGCGCAAATTCTTTGGGAAAGGCATTGCCCGAGCAGGAGCTAAAAAGGATATCTTTCCCCCAGGTGTTCCCGATATTTTCGGTCAGTTCTTCGGGCGACCATTGTGCGTCGTTCTTTTCGATCAAAAAGATCACTTCGTGTATGTGTTTACTATTATTCATGGCTAACTGTTTATACTAATTTTATCTATTTCAACAGGTACTGTGTTTCTGCGGTAGCCATCGGCTCTCCATTCTTCAGGCTTGTAAAAGGAACCTGCTTCCCTGTGTATTGTCTCTTCAGGTATTAGTCCTTGATCATGATGAGCAGCATTTTAAACGCTTCCAACGCCTCAAGCGCGTGCGGGATGTTGGCCGGCATAACGATCATCTGCCCCTCCGACAATACATTCGGTTCACCGCCGATCGTGATTTCGCAGGTCCCCTCCAAAACCAGCACCACGGCATCGAAGGGAGCTGTGTGTTCACTCAAATTTTGACCTTTGTCAAAAGAAAATAAGGTGGTTGATCCGTTTTTGTTTTTGGCGACAATTTTACTCACTGTGGCCCCCTGTGCATAGGAAATACTGTCTTTTGCACTACAGACCTTTTTAAAATCCAAGTTCATTCTATATGTACATTTTATCGAAAGTTCATTTTACACAGTTTCCAACTACTTGATCCAGAACCAACCATGACTTCCTGCCACTGCACCTGCGGTGGTCAGTAAACTGAGCAAAAGCAGGAAGATATGCATGCGATGCATGAGATCGAAGGTTTTTGTCGGGTTTTCACGGGCATACTTTTTAAACAGCCTGTGCAGGACAAAAGGCTCCAGAATATACAGCAAGACAGAAAAGATCAACCAGATCAGGGTCATGGCGTGGATCCACCAGAACCTCAGATCCAAATACCTGTTCCAGGCATTCATTTCGTACAACATAAAAAAACCACTGAGTCCGGTAATCAGTGTGGTTACTTTCGCCTGTAGGGCGAATTTTCCTTCTATTCGCTCAAAAGTTTCAATTTGCTCCTGCGCTGATTTCATTTTCTTGATCGCGGGGATCAGTACCGTTGTCACCATTGACACACCACCAATCCATAGAATAACAGCCAAAATATGTAAGATCCGCGCGAAGACAAAATACTCCATCTTTTCCTTTTTAAGCTTTTAGGTGGTTTGTGAAACAAAGATACTAATTTGGTGACGCGCTCCTTCTTAATAAAAGACTTTTTTATCTTTTTTTTACAAACAGGATTACAATCATCAAATCACAAAGGAAGAAATAACAAATTTCAATGATCAAATCACAAAGGAAGAAATAACAAATCAATGATCAAATCAAAAAGGAAGAAATAACAAATCAATGATCAAATCTCAAAGAAAGAAATAACAAATTTCAATGATCAAATCACAAAGGAAGAAATAACAAATCTCATATCTAAAATCTCAATTCTCAAGGATAAAGGACTAAGAATAAGGAACAAATCTAAAATCTAAATTCTAAATTCTCCAATCACCGTCATTTAGGCATTGAGATCAAATCATTCAAAATTCATCATTCAACATTTATCATTAAATCTGCCACTTGCCACTTCAAACTTCTCCCTCCAAACTTCTCCCTTAATTACCCCTCCCTCCTACAGACCCCACCTCACTTCTCGATGAGAGTGCACGGAGAGCGCACGGAGAGTGCACGGAGAGTGCACGGAGATTGCACAGAGAGTGCACAAAAAGCGCACGAAGAGCGCACCAAACCATCCTATTGCCATAGCCTCTCATACGCATTTCAATGCTCTTATATCGCTCTAACGGGTATGGAAACCCTACGAAAGGCAAGTATAGGATAAGGAACAAAGAATAAAACCTGCCCTAGGCAGGGTGTTAAAAGGATTAACCACCCCGATCGGACCACCCCCTACCACGGCAGGAGGGTGTTAAAAAGAGGGGAAGTAGATCGCTGCGAACACAATTACTCGAATTCTTTTACTATATTTCACTAATTTTATGTGAGGTGTGTTGTAACTATGTTTTCAAAATGAACTTTATTCAACAAATCAAGCCACTTTATTTATACCTTCTTTCGGGTGTTTTCTTTTTGCTTTCACAAACTTTTAAAAAGTCGTTTCCTTCTCTTTACTTCATTTTTTTAATTGCCGCTTCGCTTTTTTTTATTCTTGCGGTGATATCCTACGTTAAAAAATAGTTGCTTTAAGGCAAGTGATCCATTTTTAATTTTTCTTTCAAATAGAAATAAGCCAAAAAATTTGATGTAATTTCGAAACATAGAAAAATACTCATGGAAAACAACCTCAACCTGGCCGTATTAATTGACGGCGATAATATCCCTTCTGATTGTATCAAAGAAATGATGGAGGAAATCGCCAAATATGGCAACCCTACGATCAAAAGAATTTATGGCGACTGGACCAAGCCGCATTTATCCAAATGGAAGAACTTATTGCTCGAAAATGCAATCACCCCTATTCAGCAATACGGCTATACTTCAGGGAAGAACGCAACGGATTCTGCCATGATCATAGATGCCATGGACATCCTATACTCTGAAAAGGTAAATGGCTTCTGTATTGTTTCCAGCGACAGTGATTTTACGAGACTGGCTACCAGACTGCGGGAAGCAGGAATGCAGGTGATCGGTATTGGTGAGAAAAAAACCCCCGATCCCTTTATTGTAGCTTGCGATAAGTTTATTTATGTTGAAATTCTTAGAAATCAGTCGAAAGTAAGTGAACCGGGAAATCAAAAAGGAACAGTTAAACCCGCTGTTGACAAGATCACCCAAAAAGATATTAATCTCATCGCTACTTCGATAGACGATCTTTCTGATGATGACGGCTGGGCATTTTTAGGTGATGTAGGCAGTTTATTACAAAAAAAACAACCTAATTTTGACCCCAGAAATTTCGGTTTTCAAAAGCTCACACCGCTCATTAAATCGGTTGACCAATTTGACATTGAACAAAGGGAAAGTTCAAAGAGTAAACATAAATTGATCTATGTTCGAAACAAAGAAAAGGGTATGGTTAAACCCCAATTTAAAAAACACAGAAAAGGATAGATCGATGATTATTTTGGGAAAAGTGCAACTATATTCGCACGGATTCCCCAGGTTGGGATGGTCGGATTATTACCATAGTAAATCTTAGGGCCGGCACTGAATTGAAGTAATTGCTTGTTGAAAGTAACAATTTTTGCCGCATAGAATCCTACAAATCCACTAAAATAATCTCGGTCCCAATCTTGTGTATTTTCTGATGCTACAGTATAAGAAACACCACTTGGTGTTGCATAGGTTAAAAATGGTTGGAGAAAAGTTGTATTGATGTCGTTCTCACCACTTCCCGCAAATGACCAGATATGGTTGGCCAATGCCCCCCCGGTCCATTGCCCCTTCACTGTTAAAACAACCACATTGGGCCCAATACCCCATTTATCCATGCCTAGCAAATCGTCGGTGGCAGTGGGCAATAAAAATACCGGCCCTACTCCCCAGATCAGACCACTTTCTGTAGCCTCTTTGGGAGAAAAAAATACACTTTGTACGATATCGGCTAATCCGGTTTGACTTGATCCCTCATAAAAAATATCGTTTTGCGATATAAAAGGGACTATCGTTCTGCTGATCAAATTCCAATCTTCTGAAATCGAAAGTGGAATAACAGGCTGAACATTTAAATTATAACGAGATCCGTCATTGGGACCCACCCCAAAATCAAAATTATTTTGAAAAGGCACACTGATGAGAGCGGCGACCGGATTCGCCAGTTCTTTGGCCAGATCTTCTGCGCTTGTTCCTGTGGTTCCCTGTCCATGAATCGGGACAATACTGCTTATCAACAGCAATAAAACCATTAAGCCCATGTTTTTCATACTTTAATATTTAGAATTTCTGATCAAAACCATCTCGAAATGCCAATCCCAAAGTTAAAACTGTCATAGGCATCTATAGTTATGTCGTAATTAATCGTACCAAATGCTTCCCAATTGTTGCGTTCCACGACCGGAATATCCACGCCAATTCGAACAAGTGCAAAATTTTCGTTTTTAGAAAATTCCATACCTCCACCCACTAAAATGGCCAAATGCTTATGGAGCTCATATATGCCCATCAAGGCCACAGAAAATGGTTTGCCCCGTTCCAACCCGATTTCTTCCGTCTCATTTTTCGACTTAGCGAGTTCTGTTAAAGTTCCTCTTGAATCAACTACTTCAAATTCTTCAATCAACAGCTCGGTATGGATTCCAAGTCCCCATTTTTTCCCCATTTTTCTGTTATAATGTAATCCAAAGGCAGGAATGGCGATGTCATCTCGCTCTCCGTTTTTTAGTCCGGAATTGATATGAGCGTGGGCAATAACCAAAGCAAAACTGTTTTTGTTATTCTCCTCTTCTTCAGATTCCTCATAGTGTCCTGAGATACTTTCCGACTCCTCCTGGGCCCGAACGGGCTGTAAAACAAGTAATGTACAGAATAAAATTGTACATGAGATTAAATATTTCATAATACTGGTATTGGTTAGTTGAGTAAAGATAAAAAATTAGTGATAACAAATTAAGTAGGGCAAGAACATATTAGTAAATTAATATTATTTTTGCGGATGCAACATAAAGTACTTATTCTAGATTTTGGCTCACAATACACGCAGCTGATAGCCCGAAGGGTTCGTGAACTAAACATTTTCTGTGAAATTTTTCCATTTAACCATATTCCCGATGATGTAGCCGATTTTAAGGCTGTTATTTTGTCCGGAAGTCCATTTTCTGTGCATCAGAAAGAAGCACCGCATCCTGATCTTTCCCAAATCAAAGGGAAAATTCCTTTGTTGGGTATTTGCTATGGTGCGCAATATTTGGCCCATCATTTCGGTGGTAAAGTAGAGCCCTCTAAAGTAAGGGAATACGGTCGCGCCAACTTATCTTATATTAGAGAAAATGAACATCTTTTTCAAGATATACATGAAGGTTCGCAGGTATGGATGAGTCACGGAGATACCATTACTTCTTTACCCGATCAGTATGAGAAAATTGCCAGTACACATGACGTGCTCAATGCCGCTTATAAAATTGACGGAGAAATAACCTATGCCATTCAGTTTCACCCCGAGGTATATCATAGCAGTGACGGCATGAAATTACTAAAAAACTTTTTGGTAAACATTGCTCAAGTAGAACAAGACTGGACACCCGATTCATTCGTAGAATCTACCGTTTCTGAGTTAAAAGAAAAACTCGGCAATGACAGAGTTGTACTTGGTTTAAGTGGGGGTGTCGACTCAACTGTTGCGGCCGTTTTATTGGACAAGGCCATTGGAAAAAATCTGTATTGTATTTTTGTGAATAACGGCTTGTTGCGCAAAAACGAATTTGAGAATGTATTGGATCAGTACAAACATATGGGCCTGAATGTAAAAGGTGTTGATGCATCCGGGAGATTCCTGCAAAAACTGAGTGGAAAATCAGATCCTGAAGAAAAAAGAAAAATCATTGGAAATACCTTTATTGATGTTTTTGATGATGAATCCCATCGTATCGAAAATGTTACCTGGTTGGGACAAGGAACGATTTATCCCGATGTGATCGAGTCAGTATCAGTAAAAGGTCCTTCGGCAACGATCAAATCGCACCACAACGTAGGCGGTTTACCGGATTTCATGAAATTAAAAATTGTTGAGCCTTTAAGAATGCTTTTCAAAGATGAGGTTCGACGAGTGGGCAGGTCTATGGGAATAGACGAAGAGTTGTTAGGAAGACACCCTTTTCCCGGACCCGGTTTGGCCATCAGAATTTTAGGAGATATTACAGCAGAAAAAGTGCGTATACTCCAGGAAGTAGACTTTATCTTTATCGATGGATTAAAAAGATGGAATTTATATCATGATGTTTGGCAAGCTGGGGCCATCTTACTGCCTGTTAATTCTGTTGGGGTTATGGGCGATGAAAGAACTTATGAAAAAGTAGTTGCCCTTCGGGCTGTGAGTTCCACAGACGGTATGACAGCTGATTGGGTCGATCTGCCTTATAAATTTTTACAAGAAACGTCAAACAAGATCATTAATCAGGTAAAAGGTGTTAATAGAGTTGTTTATGATATCAGCTCAAAACCACCTGCCACGATCGAATGGGAATAATGAACGAACATAAAAATGACAAGCGCCATATGAATTTTTTTCGAATCATACTTTTCATACTTATCAGTACCTCAAGTCTTTTTGCACAGCAGAAAAAATATACCACTTACAAAGTAAAAAGCGGGGAAACTATTGAAAGTATTTCCAAAATATTGGGAATAGATCAAAAGGAAATTTTAACCTTGAATCCCGATATTACAGGAAAACTTGCCAGCGATCAAGTGATCGTCATTCCAAATAAAGCATACAATGCAAAAAAAGATATTCGGAATTTTGATACGGAAGTTGTAACGCCAAAAGACATTGTTGTAGATGGTTTTGTCTATCATGAGGTTTTGGCAAAAGAAACCTTATACGGGATAAGTTCTCAATTTAAAATATCGACAAGTACTTTAAAGAACAACAATCCTTTTTTACTAACGGATGGCTTACAAATTGGTCAAATTCTTAAGATCCCCTTGGCAAAAGTAGAAAATCCTGTGGCGATGAATGGTTTTAAACCCTATTTGGTAAAACCAAAGGATACCAAGTTCAGTATCGCCAAGCAAAATAACATGACCATTGAAGAGTTGGAAAAAATCAATCCAAACAGCGTTGATGGCTTGCAGATTGATGACATAATTTACCTACCGATCAACGATGTCTCAGAAGATGGTTTTTCAGTACATGAAGTAAAAAAGGGAGAAACCATTTATAGTATTTCTAAACTTTACGGTATTCAGCAGGAAGAATTATTAAAAGAAAATCCGGAGTTAAAAGATGGCTTAAAAGAAGGAATGTTGATCAAAATATCACAAATGGCCGTTGTTCTGAACAGTGATCAATTTGCTGAGCCGGAAGTTCGCGGTAAAGAAATTAAGCTCGCTTTTTTATTTCCTTTTATGAGTAAAAAGGACAGTTTAAATCTTGAAAACGATCGATTGATGAATGCGACGACCGATTTTTATTTTGGAGCAATGATGGCCCTGGATTCACTTAAAAGAAAGGGTATGCATATTAAAGCAAGTACTTTTGATACAGAAAAAAGTGTTGCTGCAAGCAGAAAAATTGCCGAGCGAAATAATTTGAAAGATTTTGATCTGCTTATAGGCCCTATGTATTTAAATGTATTGGAAGCTGTGGCAAATGATGTTCAGAGAGACAGTGCATGGCTGGTTTCGCCCTTGTCTGAAAAAAGCCATACGCATATAAGAAATCCTCGAGTGATACAAGCAACACCTCAAGTGGAGCAACTCGAAAAAGAAATGATCCGATTCATTATGAAAAAATATAATGGGCAAAAGGTTATTTTAATACATGATGAGAAAAATACAGAGCACCTGAATTATGTGGCCAATCAATTGCAATCTAAGATCCCTCAGAATAAAATCAAGATTATTCAATCTAAAAAAGGATATATCACCAGCGAAAGACTAAAAGAAGGATTGGTTCCTGAAGAAGAAGTTTGGTATGTATTGGTCACAAAAAATGAAGTATTAACGGCAGATGTAGTGCAAAATATTGGTGTACTACCCGAAGACATCAATCTGACACTCTTTGCCTTTGATATGGGCAAGGTTTATGAAAAGATCGATAACAGAAAATTAGCTAGAATTAAATTTCACTATCCCTCCTACTCTTTCCAAAATTACGAGAGTAAAGCTTTTCAACAATTCTCAAAGAACTACCTGCAAAAATACAATGGCTTACCTTCCGAATACAGTATCAAAGGTTTTGACCTGACTTACGACATGTTGGTCAGACTTTCTGAAGCGTCAGTTGAGCTAAAGGATCAGGGTTATTCTGAACGTATATGGAACAAATTTAACTATGCCGACAATCCAAGTGGTGGTTTGGAGAATCACGGTATTTATATTCTCGCCTATGATGGTTTAAGTCTTAAAAATGTATCTCAATAATACCTTCGATAAGAAATTCTTGATCAAAGAAAAAGGCCGGATAAATTATCCGGCCTTTTTTGTTCGACTGTATTTTATGACAATAACATGGTTATCGGGTTCTCAATATATCCCTTGAGCGTCTGCAAGAATAGGGCTCCTGTGGCGCCATCAACAGTTCTATGATCACAAGCCAAAGTCAATTTCATGGTATTACCAATCACAATTTTTCCTTCTTTTACAACAGGCTTCTCTACAATAGCGCCAACGGATAGAATAGCTGAGTTGGGTTGATTAATGATGGATGTAAAATCAGTTATACCAAACATACCCAGGTTAGAAATGGTAAAAGTGCTTCCTTCCATTTCATTGGGTGCCAATTTTTTATTTCTTGCTCTTCCTGCAAAATCTTTTACTGCAGAACCAATTTGTGTAAGCGATTGTTCATCGGCAAATTTTAAAACGGGTACTAAAAGGCCATCTTCTACGGCCACAGCCACTCCTATGTGCACGTGATGATTGATCTTCATTCGATCATCAAACCACTGAGAATTTACTTGAGGATGTTGTTTTAAGGACATCGCGGTCGCCTTTATCACAATATCATTAAATGAAATTTTGGTATCAGGAAGCGAGTTGTACTGATTTCTGAAGGAAATCGCATTGTCCATATCGAATTCCACGTTCAAATAATAATGCGGTGCGGTAAATTTAGATTCTGCCAATCTTCTTGCAATTACCTTTCTCATTTGGGAATTAGGAATTTCCTCAAAACTCTCTTGACCTCTAGGGGTAAAAGGTTTATTTGAAACAGACGAACCTGTCTCTACAAAATTCTCAACATCTCTTTTGATAATTCTTCCACCTTCACCACTTCCCTGAACTCGCTCTAAGTTGATATTCTTTTCCTGTGCTAATTTTTTGGCTAAAGGAGAAGCTACTACTCTAGCTCCTTTTTCACCGTGGCTTACTGCAGATGCAGCTACCGGAGCCGGAGTTTGACGTTCCTGAATTGAAGGAGCAGGAATTTCTTTCTTTACCTCAGGCTTTTTAACCGCCGCAGGTTTTGTAGCCAAGGAAGAAACAAAAGACGAGACATCAGTTCCCTTTTCTCCTATTATGGCTAAAACACTGTCAACTTTGGCTGTTCCTCCATCTGGAATACCTATATAAAGCAATGTTCCCTGGTAAAAAGACTCAAACTCCATCGTTGCTTTATCAGATTCAATTTCGGCCAAAATATCACCCTCATTGACCTGATCACCCAGTTTCTTTAACCATTTTGCTACGGTTCCTTCTGTCATGGTATCACTCAACTTTGGCATGGTAATGACCTCAATACCTGCAGGGGTTTCCAACTGAATAGATTTTTCTTCTACCACAACCTCAACAGGAGCTTCAGCTTTCTCTTCCATTTTCTTTTTCCCTTCTTCCTTTTCTTCCTTCAAAAGAGAATTGTAATCTTCACCAGATTCACCAATAATGGCAATCACCGAATCAACCGGGGCTGTTTTACCTTCTTCTATTCCTATGTAAAGTAACTCACCGCTATGGAAAGATTCAAATTCCATAGTGGCTTTATCCGTTTCTATTTCGGCTAAGATATCTCCCTCACTCACTTTATCTCCCACTTTTTTAAGCCATTTCGCAACAACTCCTTCGGTCATTGTATCACTCAAACGGGGCATAGTTATAATTTCGGCCATAATTGATTTTCTTAATTATTTTGATCTGCTTAGCTATATTATTAAAGTCTGTGTTTCAAGAAAGGGTAATCCTTTTGCTCATAGACCATATCGTACATTTGCTGTACTTCCGGATACGGTGATTCTTCTGCAAACTTTTCACATTCATTTACTAAATCCCTCACTTCGTCATCGATCGCTTTGATCTCTTTGTCTGTCAGGTATTTTTTCTCCTTAATTACATCGAGAACTTGTGTAATTGGATCGATCTTCTTATACTCTGCCACCTCATCTTTTGTTCTGTATTTTTGAGCGTCACTCATGGAGTGTCCTCTATAACGATAAGTTTTCATTTCTAAGAAACTCGGACCGTTTCCTTTTCTCGCATGAGAGATCGCCTTGTCCATTGCCTCTGCCACTTTTACCGGATTCATTCCGTCAACAGGTTCACTCGGCATTTCATAAGCCAAACCTAATTTCCAAATATCGGGATGGTTAGCGGTTCTCGATACCGAGGTCCCCATGGCATAACCATTATTTTCAACTACAAAAACAACCGGAAGTTTCCATGCCATCGCCATGTTAAATGTTTCGTGCAATGAACCCTGACGAGCAGCCCCATCACCAAAATAAGTGATCGTTACGCCGTCTCTGCCAAAATATTTATCGGCAAAAGCAATTCCTGCACCAAGCGGAATCTGCCCCCCAACAATACCATGACCTCCGTAAAATCCTTTCTCTTTAGAAAAAATATGCATTGAACCTCCCATACCTTGAGAAGTACCGGTTACCTTACCGTATAACTCTGCCATGATTCTTCTCGGATCTACCCCCATGCCTATGGGTTGTACATGGTTCCTGTAGGCGGTGATCATTTTGTCTTTTGACAAATCCATTACATGCAAAGCTCCGGCCAAAACCGCTTCTTGACCGTTATATAAATGCAAAAAACCTCTTACCTTTTGTTGTATATAAACTGCTGCTAATTTATCCTCAAATTTTCTCCAAAAAAGCATGTCTCTATACCAATTGATATAAGTTTCTTTTGTTATTTTCTTCATCAGATGTAAGTGTTTTAAAAGAGATGCAAAAATACAATTTTCGCCCTAATCAAAATATAAATTTTGGCAAAAATTTGGAAAATAAACGTGCTTATATTTTATTTTGTTCAAAGTTATTCTTCAAAAGATTTCAATTTTGTTGATTTCAGACATTTCCATTGCGATTAGAACAAAGAGTAATTGTACCAAAAACACAAGCCATAAAAAAAGCGAGTGACCTCGCTTTTAAGAATTTCAAACTTACCTTTTTTATACTGTTTCTTCCATATAATCCTCGATAGGATTGCATGTACAGATCAAATTTCTATCCCCATGTGCTTCATTGGCCCTTCGCACCCTTGGCCAGTATTTATTCTCCGATACAAAATCGAGAGGATATGCCGCTTCCTTTCTGGAATAACTGTAAGTCCATTCATCGGCCGTGATCATTTGAAGGGTATGTGGTGCATTCTTTAAAACAGAATCACCTCCATCATATTGATCGATCTCCTTTCTGATCTGGATCATCGAATCCACGAACTTATCCAATTGCATTTTATTTTCACTCTCTGTTGGCTCAATCATCAGGGTTCCGGCCACCGGGAACGAAACGGTTGGGGCATGAAAACCGAAATCCATTAGTCGCTTTGCCACATCCGTTACTTCAATACCTTTTTCTTTGAACTCCCTGAGATCTACGATCATTTCATGCGCCGCAAATCCATTTTCACCTGTGTATAAAATCGGGAAATATTTTTCTAAGCGTGCCTTTAAATAATTAGCGTTTAAAATAGCTGTTTCAGTTGCTTTTTGCAAACCATCTCTACCTAACATTTTGATATAAGCATAAGAGATGAGATCTACGAGAGCCGAACCGAACGGAGCAGCAGAAACCGCAGTAATCGCATTTTTTCCCCCTGTCTTAACAATTGGGTTTGACGGCAAGAACTCTGCTAAATGAGCCGCCACACAAATAGGGCCTACACCTGGTCCACCTCCTCCATGAGGTATTGCGAAGGTTTTGTGCAAATTCAAATGACATACATCGGCTCCGATGATTGCCGGATTGGTCAATCCAACCTGGGCATTCATATTAGCCCCATCCATATAAACTTGACCGCCATTTTCGTGGATCATGGCAGTAATTTGCCTAATTTCAGACTCGAATACACCATGGGTAGATGGATAAGTAACCATGAGTGCTGCTAAATTATCTTTGAACTTTTCAGCTTTTTGTTTGAGATCCTCAAGATCTATATTTCCATTTTCAGAAGTTTTTGTTACCACTACTTCCATACCTGCCATGACAGCAGAAGCAGGATTTGTACCATGTGCCGATGCCGGAATCAAGCAAATATTTCTATGCGCATCTCCTCTCGATTCATGATAAGCCCTGATCACCATTAAACCGGCGTATTCACCCTGGGCACCGCTATTGGGTTGTAACGAGGTTGCGGCAAAACCGGTGATCACATTCAACTGTTTTTCCAAATTGAGTAACATTTCTCTATATCCATTTGCCTGATCTACAGGAACAAAAGGATGAATCGCATTCCAATTAGGCATACTCAAGGGCAACATTTCTGTCGCCGCATTCAATTTCATCGTACACGATCCCAATGAAATCATCGAATCTGTAAGGGAAATATCCTTGCGCTCCAACCTTTTGATATACCTCATCATTTCAGTCTCTGAATGATAAGTATTAAATACCTCATTCTGTAAATAGGTCGATTTTCTGATCAAATGATCCGGAATAGTGAGCGCTGCCGGACAATCATTTACCGAAAAACCATATATATTCTCGGCATGCGCTAAAATAGAAATGATTTGATCGATATCTTGTAAATCTGTATTTTCATTGATCGAGATATTCACGGTATGCTCATCAATGTAATAAAAGTTAACCGCATTTTCCTCTGCAATTTCCTTTACTTTATCTGCACTGCTTACCCGAACACATAATGTATCGAAGAAGGTACGATTCAATTGTTTCAAACCTAGCTTAGAAACAGCTTCGTTTAAACTATTGGTCAATGAATGAATCTTCTTTGCTATAAATTCAATTCCTTTCGGACCGTGGTAGACCGCATACATTCCGGCCATTACAGCCAAAAGCACCTGGGCTGTGCAAATATTTGACGTTGCCTTTTCTCTTTTGATGTGCTGCTCCCGGGTTTGAAGTGCCATTCTCAAAGCTCGATTCCCATCCATATCAATGGTTACACCAATAATTCTGCCCGGAATACTTCTTTTAAATTGATCTATGGTAGCAAAAAAACCGGCATGAGGTCCGCCAAAACCTAATGGAATACCAAAACGTTGACTTGTACCAACAGCCACATCGGCCCCCATTTCACCCGGAGATTTCAACAAAGCAAGACTTAATAAATCTGCTGCAACAACTACTTTAATATCCTTTTTATGTGCTTGGGCTATAAAATCAGTATAGTCATATATCATTCCATGTTTCGCCGGATATTGCACTATGGCGCCAAAGTAGTGATCATCGAGCTTAATATCCTCATGATTTCCAATGACCAATTCGATATGTAAAGGTTCAGACCTCGTCTTTAAAATATCTATGGTTTGGGGCAAAACTTCACTTGATACAAAAAACTTCAGCGCATTGTTCTTTTTTTGTTCACGTGTTCTACCGCTAAAGAGCATCAACATAGCTTCTCCTGCAGCAGTTCCCTCATCAAGCAAAGATGAATTTGCTATAGGTAAACCGGTTAGGTCAGAAATTACCGTTTGAAAGTTAAGTAAGGCCTCGAGTCTCCCTTGTGAAATTTCTGCCTGATATGGAGTGTAAGAAGTGTACCAGCTGGGGTTTTCAAATATATTTCTTTGGATTACGGCCGGAAGAGATGTGGGATGATATCCCAAACCAATATAGGACTTAAACAATTTATTTTTATTTCCTAATTCCCTAATATGCGAAGAAAACTCATTCTCAGAAATACCTTCCGGTAAATTCAATGCATGCGGAAGCCTGATATCAACAGGAATGGTTTTATTAATTAACTCAGAAACACTTTCAACTCCAATGGTTTTCAGCATTTCCTTTGTTTGTTCCTCATTAGGACCTATGTGGCGTAAAACAAATGAATCTGTTTGCATATTTCGTTTATTTGAAGTGCAAAAATAAAGATTTGTACGCTCTTTATTCATCTGTAAATCATATAATTTTGACAATTTTAACAGACCTTATGACCAAAATTCTATTAAATTAAAACTCTACTTTAATTACTAAACTTCCTACAATAAATAGGTCATTATCCTTCAATTATATTCACTTTTTTAACAAAAAATGTAATAGTATATTCAGGTCTTGTGCATACCGAAAAAGAATTGAACTTTGTAAACAACTTGACAAATCACTTGATAAAAAACAAAAACATACTCGATTTCTACGTTCGGTCTAACCTTCACGTCGGTTTAGCCGCGGGTTGTTTGACCTGGATTACGCTTGATAACTGGGGCTTTAAAAGTTATACGACCGTCCTTTTCGTCATTACGAGTACAGTTCTGTCTTATAATTTTATTCGTTTACAAAGGAAAAATGAATTAGCATACCCTTATCAAAACTGGATTAATAGAAACAATAAAATTATTTCTTTGGCAATGATCATCAATGCGATCTTGGTTTTGTTACTCTTTTTTCAATTAAGGTTTAACGCATTAATGATCCTTATTCCTTCAGCGGTGATCACTTTTTTTTACGCGTCGAAAATCTCAGGAAAGAACAGGTTGACACTTCGTGAAGTTAGGGGTATAAAAATTGTAGCCATTGCCTTGGTTTGGTCTTTGGTTACGGTAATTTTCCCTCTTCTTCAGGAGCAAGTCCCAACTGATAATAATGTCTGGATCACCTTTGTGCAAAGGTTTTTATTCGTCTTTACCATTACCCTTCCCTTTGACATACGGGATTTAGATCTGGATCGAAAAGAAATTAAAACCCTTCCCCTTATTTTGGGTACAAAGCTCACTAAATACTTGGGATACGGCGCTCTATTTATCTTTATTTTATTGGAATTCGGCAAAACCAAAGACTGCCAAAATATTCTTGTCACCATCCTGGTTGCAATTATTTCCTCCCTTTTTCTGTATAGAAGTGAAACTGAAAATCAACCATATTTCTTTTCATTCTGGGTAGAGTCCATCCCAATCATATGGTTATTGCTCACCATTTTCCTTTGCGTGTAAATTATTTTCAAGGATCAACAGATCAACGTTTTTCTCTTGCCATTGATCCGTTATATTTTTAGGAACCGGGGTAAATACATAGGTAAATGAGCTCAAAACAATATCGATGTCGCCATCTAAATCAATATCTCCTTTATCCAGCAGAAACCATCGACTATCCATAGAATGTTCAATAATGGTAGGCGAAAAATCAAAAGAACTGCTGTTTATATTCTCCAGGTAAACAAATGAATAGTCCGGGTAATTCTCATAATCCGGAAAAGTAGAGATCACACCAAAGTCAACATCACCATCCTGATCAAAATCATCTGTGGTAAATCGGGTAGCTCCATTTAGCGGGTAAAAATATTTTTCCTCAAAATGGTTTGTTCCGTCGTTGATATGAATTCTTAATCCATGGTAGGGTTTATGGATAAAAGTTTTATCGGCATTATCGCCGTTTACAGTGACGATATCTAGATCTCCATCTTTATCATAATCAATCACTTCAAACCAACTGGTCCCATAGATCGGGCTAAAGCGCAGCACTTTTTCGGGGATAAAAGTAAAATCTTCTTGTTGGTACAAAACAGTTATGGTTTCATCACCTTGAGAAGTAAGTGCAATAATATCCAATCGATTATCTTTATTTAAATCGACCACCTCAACTTTTATGGTACCCGGTTGAGCCAATAAGGTTGTCTTTTTCATATTTGCTTCAAAAGCATCTTCAATAAGTGACAGTTGACCTGTAAGGTTGCCGAATTCACTAACCACAAATTCTGTACGATGATCGTTATTCAGGTCAACGACATATGTATTCACGGGTCTGTGAAAAAGATCGGCTGAGGGAACCAGCTCATCTCCCTCCAGTAAAAAGATCTGCCCGGATAAAACATCGGTAGGGTCTAATTTGCCTATAGCGGTGATATATGACTTTTGATCATAGGTGTCAAAATCTACCACAGCAGAAGTCGCTTGTTTAAAAAGTACCGGCTTCTTATCTCCGTATCGATAGGTATACAAACCACCTCTGATGTCTCCCATCCAAAGGGTATCTTTTCTTATCTCAAAGTAGGTCATAAAATTACCGGGATTATCATCCAAAGAAATAGGAATGGCTTTAAACAGCTCCATTTTTTTCGATGTGTGTGGATATGCTCTCGATACCAGAGAATCAGGAGCTAATTCCAAAATATACGACTTCAATAATTCCCAATCCTCCTGTTTCATGATTGGAGCCGCAGGATAAATACCGGATTTGATGATCATTTCTGCCTCTTCAAAGGAAACACCCTTTAAAGGATTGTATCCACTATCTTTAATTCCCATTCTTGCCGCCATGTCGGGCAAAAGTGCCTCCTCCCACATTTTTTTGGGCAAGACATCCGTATCAGGCAGCACATGGCAACTCGCACAATAGGAAGTGAACAATCTTGCTTGCTTTTGTTCTTTAGATTCTTGGCAGCCGTAAAACAAAAAAATGGATGATAAAACTAATATCATCCATTTATTATATCTTTTTAATTTATGAAGTAATCGCACAATGTTTAAATTCAAATGAGCGACCAAAATACAATAAATTAATTTTAAGAAATCAAACTATCTATTTTTTGTTTTTCCTCGGCAGCTAATTCCGCATCAATTAAAATTCTACCACTGTGTTCATCCGTAATGATCTTTTTGCGTGAGGCAATTTCTACTTGTCTTTGCGGTGGAATTGTAAAGAAAGAACCTCCTGATGCACCTCTGTCAATAGAAACCACAGCCAAGCCATTTCTTACACTAGTTCTGATCTTTTTATAGGCTTTCAACAAACGCTCATCAATTAATTCACTGAACTCTTTTGATTTTTCTTCTAATAATTTTTCTTCTTTTGCCGTTTCAGCCAAAAGACCTTCAAGTTCTGCTTTTTTATGTTTGAGGTGATTTTCCTTTTCAGCCAATTTCTCTTTTGCCGCTGCAATAATCTCTTTCTTCTGCTCGATCTTCATCTTAGACTCACCAATTTTCTTCTCAGCCAGCTGAATTTCAAGACCTTGGTACTCTATTTCCTTTGTTAAAGAATCGTATTCACGATTGTTACGAACATTTTTTTGTTGCTCTTCGTATTTTTTCATTAACGCCTTTGCATCGTCTATGGCGTTTTTCTTATTGGCAATACTAGTTTCATGATTTTCGATGTCGGTATTGAGATTTTCCAACCTCGTTCTAAGTCCTTCAACCTCATCTTCTAAATCTTTTACTTCCAAAGGTAATTCACCTCGCATATTTGCGATTTCATCAATTCTCGAATCAATTAATTGAAGATCATATAAGGTTCTCAATTTCGATTCAACAGTCACATCTTTATTTGCCATTGCTAATAATAGTTGATTGGATTTGTATTATTTTCTGATAAAATGATTGCAAAATTAGTGATTTTTTTTGATAAGAGCTCAACCAAAAGATTTTTTGTAAACTGCTCACTTTCATAATGTCCTATATCCGCTAAAACAATTTTATTTTCGGCTCTAAAAAAGTCGTGGTATTTCAGATCGGCGGTGACATATATATCCGCCCCTGAGAAAATGGCATTCTCAATGGCAAAACTACCGGAACCTCCCAATACAGCCACTCGTTTTATTTTTTTATCAATAAAATCAGAATGCCTGATTACTTTTAAAAAAAATTTATTCTTGAGTTGATCAAAAAAATCAATTACTGACATATCTTCCTCTAGCTCGCCTACCATACCCAACCCTATCTGTTGGTGTAAATTATCGAGGGTCACTACTTCAAAAGCTACTTCCTCATAAGGATGATTTTCTTTTAGAGCTTGTAAAATTCTTTTTTCCTGATGAACTTCAAAAATAACTTGAATGCACATTTCATCCTCCTGATGATCAATACCTTTTTTCCCTAGTGTGGGATTTGACACCTCATTACCCCTGTAGGTGCCCAAGCCCTGCCAATTAAAGCTACAATTATCATAGTTTCCTATGTGTCCCGCCCCGGCTTTAAATAAGGCCAAACGCAGATCTTCTCCGTTTTTAATCGGTACATAGGTACTCAATCTTTTGAGTTGTCCACTTTTAGGCATTAATATGCGGGTGTTGATCAGACCTAATTTTTCTGCCATTTTTGCTGAGACACCTTGAACATGATTATCTAAAGCTGTATGAATGGCATAAATTTGAACATCATTTTTTATTGCTTTTATGACGGCTTTTTCTACATAGTTCTTCCCTGTGATCTTGGTCAGACCTTTGAAAATGATAGGGTGAAAACTAACGATCAAATTGCAGTTTTTCTCTATTGCTTCCTCTACCGTACATTCTAAAGTATCTAAAGAAACTAAAATTCCGGTCAAATTCGCCTCGGGATTTCCGACGATCAAACCAACGTTGTCGAATTCTTCTGCATACTGTAAAGGAGCAAAATCCTCTAAGATCTTAATTACCTCTTTTATTTTCATCTTATCCATTTTTATCTTCCCTTAATATAGGAATATACTCTTCTATTTCATCCATTGATCTCACAAGAGTTTTGGGCGGCTTGAAACGATATCCCATAAAAAATATCATAGACGTATTTGTTTCGAATAGTGAGATCCACTCTTTTACCTGTTCAGGGCGCATTGGTTGACAGGTTAAGTCCTCCGTAAATCTTCAGACCTGAATAACCTGCGGATATCCCTGATTTCAAATTTACAATAAAATCTGTGTCATTGTCCCGTTCCTTACCTCCTTTATCATATTGATCAAGATGGTAAAAATCTATTCCAAAACCAGGCTGCCCATAGGCATTTGCGTACCAAACTTTTTTATAGACATAGGTTTATTGATAACCCCCCGATCAGCCCGGCATACAAACCATGGTTATCATGGTAAGTTTCTCGTCTGATCTTATTCCCCTCACCATCGATCACCGTATGCGAACCGGTATAGCTGTAAAAAGTATAATCGATACCCGCAATATAAGTTCCGGCGCTTTTTATCTGAATCTCTGTTTGTGATTCGATCGCCCGGATAGAATAATTTGGATTAAATTTATAGACAGATGTACCTGTAAAAAAACTTGACTTTAGTTGAGGGAACTGGATATAAATTCCATTCCGCGTTTGGGCCGGATCAATATTTTGAGCATCCTGTACGTAAAAACCCTTGAAATAGAAATAATCAAAATAATGTGCCCAATTGTTGTACAAAAATTTAATTTTTAAAGTAAAAACATCAGACTCCCCTTTTTTTTCTGCACTCCTGTCAGAAATGGAGGGTCTAAAGCCAATTCTAACCGAACCAAACCGATAGTTGAAGCCAATACCGTAACGATAGGAAACATTCGAGACAATTTTTACATAACCGTCGTCTAAAGATAATTTGAGACGCTCGCTTTGATTTTACCTCTCTAAACGCACATTGAGCTGGTGGTACTTTTCTATATACTCAGACTGATTTAAGGTGTCATTTTGGGCAAAAAATAGATGAGAAAAAAGCAAGAGGAAGAGTAAAGAAAAATAAGGTCTACTCCACCACATGACCCTTTTCGTAAAACTCTACAATCAATGGTTCGGAAGCACTTGTCTTATAGCCTCTATACATTCCATCAGAGTTAAATTCCCAGGCAATTTTTCCTTTTTTATCAATACCGATCATACCGCCATCACCGCCCAGACTATCTATAGCCTGGTGAATAACCTGATTCATCGCACTGTCGATGTCCAAACCTTTGTACATCATTAAACTTGACACCTGATTTGCAGCAACGGTTCTGATAAAAAACTCACCCCATCCGGTACATGAAATACCACAAGAAGCGTTGTTGGCATAAGTTCCCGCACCGATAATAGGCACATCGCCTATCCTGCCATATTTTTTGTTCGTCATACCCCCCGTAGATGTACCTGCGGCGAGATTGCCAAATTTATCTAAGGCCACCGCTCCAACTGTACCCTTCTTATGCTCGTCTATAAACGTTTCCAAATTGATCATGGCAGACTCCTTGGGCTTGATCCCTTTTTCTTCTTCCTGTGCCTTGAGCAGACTGTTATACCTGTTTTCGTCGTAAAAATACTCCTCGCTTTCTAAAACTATTCCATAGGGTTTTACAAAATCTTCGGCCCTCTCTCCGGAGAGCATCACGTGGCCGATGCTATCCATGACCAAACGAGCTGCGTTAATTGGATTTTTGATATGACGAACCCCGGCGATGGCTCCGGCATTCAGTGTTCTTCCATCCATGATAGAAGCGTCCATTTCTTGTTTACCCTCGCTATTAAAAACAGATCCCTTCCCGGCATTGAACAAGGGTGAATCTTCTAATATATTGATGGCAGCCTGGATGGCATCTAGAGAAGTCCCGCCATTTTCAAGGATTTTATATCCAGCCAGGATAGATTCCTCCATTTTTTGCTTGTAAGCTTTCTCTCGTTCAGGGGTCATATATTCCTTTTTTATCGTTCCTGCTCCGCCGTGAACGACAAT
This sequence comes from uncultured Flavobacteriaceae bacterium, assembly GCA_964631875.1. Lineage (GTDB taxonomy): Bacteria > Bacteroidota > Bacteroidia > Flavobacteriales > Flavobacteriaceae > Namhaeicola. Next base: position 11,332 of record CAZWAN010000025.1, on the reverse strand, counting down.
AGCAAAAGGAATCTCTTGTGGAACAGATTCAATAGATTGAACTACATCTGTCTTTTCAACTTTCTCACAAGAGATCAAAAAAAGACATAGCGCAAAGCCTAAAATAAATTTCATCCTATAAATTTTTGGTTAAATGTAAAAAATAAGCATCGCTTGAAGAAATATAAACTTGATTCTTTTAGTTTGTCTTATTTGAAATTCTTTTTAGATGCCTCCCAATAAACATCCATTTCGGCAAGGCTCATGTCTGATAGTGATTTGCCTTCCTTTTTAACAGCCTCCTCAAGGAATTGAAAACGCTTGATAAACTTTTGATTTGTTCTTTCCAATGCACTTTCCGGATCAACATCGATAAAGCGGGCATAATTTACAAGAGAAAACAACACATCTCCAAACTCCTTTTCTGTATTGACTTGATCTCCTGAAAGCACCTCAGCATGTAATTCAAAGATCTCTTCTTTCACTTTTTCAAAAACCTGCTCAGATTTTTCCCAATCAAAACCGGCCGACGAAGCCTTATCTTGAATTCTGGAGGATTTCACCAAGGCCGGTAAAGATGAAGGAACACCTTCAAGTATAGATTTTTTACCCTCCTTTAATTTTAATTTCTCCCAATTTTTTGCAACCTCTTCTTCACTTTGCACTTTTACATCACCAAATACATGAGGATGCCTGTGAATCAATTTTTCATTTATTCCACTAAGCACATCAGCAATATCAAAGGCGTTTTGCTCAGAAGCGATTTTGGCGTAAAAGACCAAATGAAGCATCAGATCGCCGAGTTCCTTTTTGATCTCGATCAGGTCATTATTTAAAATAGCGTCACCCAACTCGTAGGTTTCTTCTATGGTCAGGTGACGTAAAGATTGCATTGTCTGTTTTTGATCCCAAGGGCATTTTTCACGGAGCTCGTCCATGATATCCAACAATTGCTCAAAAGCCTTTAATTGTTCCTGCCTTTTGGTCATAAAACTCAATTACAATTTTTCTTCTTCTTTGTTTTCTTCTTCCACTTCCTTCAGCGATTCAAAATCAAATCCGGCGTCTACCAATAAATTATACCATTGCACAACTTTTTTGATATTTGACGGGTAAACTCTTTCTTCATCAAAATTTGGAAGGACTTCAGAAAAATAGGACAATAACTCTTTTTTGTCTGAGTTTTTATCAATTGATTTTGCACCCTTTTCTTTTTCAAACATAGAATAGAATACATTTCTTAGTGGAACCTCTTCTTCATACGTATAAATGGCTATATCACTCAACGCGCTTATATTTTGCAAATTTGTGATGGGCAATCTTTTCTTATCTGCAAGTGATTCAACGATCAAACTATTTTTACCTTGTGAAATCACTAAAAATAAACCGGGTTTACCGGCAATAGAAACTATCTTTTCAATTTTCATAAACAATATGATGATTTAACTTTATTTTATTTTGGGAAATTTCATTCTATAAGAAACGTCTACCTGTCCTTTAGAAATGTTCTCTAACTTTTTTTTGAGCAACCTCCGCTTTAAGGTCGATAATTTATCCGTAAACAAGACACCTTCGATGTGGTCATATTCATGCTGAATAATTCTCGCCGCCAATCCAGAAAAAGTTTCTTTATGTGGCACAAAATTTTCATCTACATATTCCATGGTCAGTGTTTCATTCCTCACCACATCCTCATTGATATTGGGAATACTTAAACAACCCTCATTAAATGGCCATTCTTTCCCGGTTTCATCGATTATGCTCGCATTGATAAAAATTCTATTAAAAACTTTTAAATAGGCTCTTTCTTCCTCATCCAATTCTTCATCTTCTGCAAAAGGAGAAGCATCAATTACAAAAAGCCTAATCGCTTTTCCTATCTGTGGAGCGGCTAATCCAACCCCATTAGCCCCATGCATGGTTTCAACCATGTTAGCAATCAATTCCTTTAAATTTGGGTAATCTTGATCTATTTCTTCACAAACTTTCCTTAAAACAGGATCGCCATACGCGACAATTGGTAATATCATTTTCTCTTTTTTTCTAAATAATCCTGTAAAATTATGGTCGCACTAATCTGATCGACCAATGCTTTATCTTGTCTTTTCTTTTTGCTCAATCCACCATCTATCATTGTTCTATAAGCCAATTTAGAGGTAAAACGCTCATCCATTCTTTCTATGGGAATTGAGGGATATTTTTGGATCAATTCTTTCAAAAAAGACTGAATATGAACCTCACTTTCTGAGGCTGTATTATCCATTTGTTTGGGTTCTCCTACCAAAAATAGTTCCACTTTGGTCTGAGAAAGATAATTTGCTAAAAAATCAAATATTTGATTAGTTTCAACCGTGGTAAGACCCGATGCAATGATCTGTAAATCATCAGTTTCTGCGATTCCAATTCTTTTTGTACCAAAATCAAAAGCCAACACACGCCCCATCCACAAATTTTTTGCAAATGTAATTATTTTATTCTGTTCAAAGCAGTTTTGCTTCTTACATTGATTTCCCATTCATTTTTCTATTTTTACAACCTCAAATGAAATCATCACAAAAAATAAATCATGCAATCATTACAACAAATTATCGAAGAAGCTTGGGAAAATCGCGAATTACTCAAAGAAATGAGAACACAGAAAGCTATACGTGAGGTTGTAGAACTTTTAGACGGTGGTATTTTGCGTGTGGCAGAGCCCACAGAAAACGGATGGCAGGTAAACGAATGGGTGAAAAAAGGCGTAGTTCTTTATTTTCCTATCCAGAAAATGGAAACTTTAGAAGCAGGTATTTTAGAATTTCATGATAAAATTCCCTTAAAAACAGGTTTTAAGGAAAAAGGAATTCGCGTTGTACCTCATGCGGTGGTTCGAAAGGGGTCGTATATCGCCGGTGGTACTATATTAATGCCAAGTTATGTAAATATAGGTGCTTATGTGGATGAAGGCACCATGGTAGACACCTGGGCAACCGTGGGAAGTTGCGCCCAAATTGGAAAAAATGTTCATTTGAGTGGTGGCGTTGGTATCGGCGGAGTTCTCGAGCCACTTCAAGCGGCTCCGGTAATCATAGAAGACAATGTTTTTGTTGGTTCCCGGTGCATTGTGGTCGAAGGTGTGCGAGTTGAAAAGGAGGCAGTTCTTGGGGCTAATGTGGTTTTGACCGCCTCTACTAAAATTATTGATGTGACCGGAGAAACACCTGTAGAAATGAAAGGAAAAATACCCGCGAGGTCTGTTGTCATTCCGGGTAGCTATACTAAAAAATTTCCTGCAGGAGAATTCCAAGTTCCCTGCGCTTTGATCATAGGAAAAAGGAAAGAAAGTACGGAGAAAAAAACTTCGTTAAATGATGCTTTAAGAGAATACGACGTTGCGGTATAATATATCCGAAACAAATTATAAGATCGATCAGGTTTAAAAATTATTAAAACTCTTTTTCAAAGTAAAATGGGCGATAATTTACAAGATGCTGAAAAGCCAAAAATAGGTGCCCTTTTAATCATTAAAAATGAGGCTCATCAACTCCCTGAATTGTTTCAAAATCTTGAATTTGCCCATGAAATCATTGTCGTAGATTCTTTTAGCCACGATGATACTTTGGAAGTAATGAAAAAATTTCCGAAAGTGAAGTTTTTGCAGAAGCCTTTCAAAAACTTTTCTCAACAACGAAATTTTGCTCTGTCTCAAACCAATAGCCACTGGGTCTTATTTATTGATGCAGATGAAAGAATTTCCGAAAATTTAAAAAATGAAATTCTCGCAATAGATCTGTCGAGGACGCCATATGCCGCTTTTAAGATGAAAAGACAGATGTATTTTGAAGAAAAGAAAATTCGTTTTAGTGCATTTCAAACTGATAAAGTTTATCGACTCTTCAATAAAAACTTTGCGCATTTTGACGAAAATACTTTGGTACATGAAAAGTTGATCGTTAGGGGTAAAACGTTGGTATTAAAAGAGAAGCTAGATCACTTTTCGTACAAAAGCAATGATTCTTATCAAAAAAAATTGGATCAATATGCGCAATTGAGAGCACAAGAACTATTTGCCGAAGGCTTAGATCCAAATGCTTTTCATTTTTACATCAAACCACTTTACCGGTTTTTGAACCACTATATTATCCGACTTGGTTTTTTAGACGGAGCTGCGGGGTATGCTTTAGCGAGGCTTCACGCCTCAGGCGTAAAAAAAAGATATCTTTATTTAAACAAACTGAAAAATAAGGTGTCCTTATTTTCCTAAATATCTCTTCTTCAAAACTTTCTTTCGATCGTATTTTGCGCGAAACTCTGAGGTATAATGCCACATTTTATCAAATACAATTTGATAAGGCTGACCTGATAGTTTTGCGTATTCATCGCTCATTATTTGCACCATTTCTTTTTTTGGTGTTAAGCGGGCGAAATTCTTCATTCTTTCTTCAAAACCCAAGTTCCGAAATTCCATTCGGTTGAGATCGACCAAATAGAACAAATAATTTTCTCCGGTCTTCTGAATCAATGTATTACCGGGAGAGTGATCTTTGAACAAAACTTCCTCTTCATGCATTTTAAAGGTAAACTGAGTGAATTCTCTTAAAATCTGCTCATGATCCGGATAATCAGGCTCATGAATCAAATTTCTATAGGTAAGATCATAAGGCAATTGTTCGCTAAAATAATAACTGTCTTTAAAAAAAAGCACTTCTTTATTGAGAACATAAGCAATAGGCCGGGGTGTTCCAATTCCTTTTTTAAGCAAAAGTTGGGCATGTTCAAATGATCTTTGGGCTTTAGATTTTCTCAACCATCTATACGCAAATTGATTGATGAGATGTGGGACTTTAAACGCCTTGACATTTACATTCTTACCGGCAAACTCAATTTCCTTCACAGTATTTCGGCTGCCATCATAAATTACATTTCCCCTATTTTCAAAATCAGAAATAAGTTCAGAAAATTGCTTTTCATACGCTTTAAAAGGTTCAATGATAAAATAAGTGTAGGCCATTTTATTTGATCAGATCTTTCGCATCTGCCATTTTTTCAATTCCAAAAGGCGTTTTGATAATTTTTTGTTCTTTGGTCTGCTTCCTGATTGCCAAATTCTTATTGATCGACTCTTGGTTTTTATATCCTCTGGCGTGGTCTAAATGCAAACAGATGGCCTTATGCCTGATCTGAACACCACGAACACCGTAGTTTTCAAGTCGCTCCCCTAACTCTCTATCCGGTCCACCGTATTGCATTCTTTCATCATAACCGTTAATAGCGATTAGATCGGTCTTCCACGCAGAAGAATTACAATTATTAAATGTTGCTCCCGTTGGGGTAAAAGTATCCAGTAAATTTTCTAAAGCTCCAGTTGAGGTTAGTTTTAATTTATTGGATAAGCTCAAATTTTCATGTTCAGAAAGCCATTTATAATCAAAACAGCGTCCACTTAAAATGTCTTCTTTTGTGATCTTTTTGCTCAAATCCATCCCCAATTTGCAATAGCCACCCGAAAGAAATTTACCTTTTTTCAATTGTTTTGCGTGTACTTCAATAAAATCATTCTTTGGAATACAGTCGCCATCCGTCATAATTACATACTCACCTTTACATTTTACTATGGCAATATTCAAAATTTCTTGTCTGCGGTATCCTTTGTCTTCATGCCATAAGTGTGTTATAGGTACAGGATAATTTATTTTAAATTGATCGATAAGTTCTTTTGTGGATGCACGAGAACCATCATCCGCTATAATTACTTCAAAGTTTTTGTAGGTTTGCACGCTATAGCCCCAAAGTACCTTTTCTAACCATTCTTCGGCATTATAAGTACTTATGACAACCGAAATTTTAACATTTTCCATGGAATATAAATTTGAGCCTAACAATTAAAGCATCACAAAAATAGGATAATTATTTATTTTCGTCGTTTTGAAACGGTCTAAGATTAGGGCAAGGAAAATTAAAATTTTTAAAGAGTATATCCAACAGGCATTCGAAGGACTGTCTTAAGCAGATACAGTGGATATTCGTTCGTTAAATGAACCCTTTTGCAAAAAACTTATTGAGTGCTTAGGTAAACCGATTATTTTGATCTCGGCATGCGAAAGCGGAGGGGATAATCTGAAAATGTTTTGCGTATAAAGATAAATCTCTTTTGGATAAAGTAGATTAAGTAGTAAATTTGCACCTCGATAAAAAAGAAAGACAATCTTCAGTTATCGTGAGATGGCAAACAAATGGAGAAATTGAGTACATTAGAAAATAAAAAGGACGCATTGAAAGAACTAGATGCCATAAAAAATCCGATTTTTGATATTATTGCAAAGGCTTCAAAAAGTCTCAATACTGAAAGTTATGTGATTGGCGGTTATGTGAGAGACTTTTTACTGGATCGTAAAAAGTCGAAAGATATTGATGTGGTTACCTTAGACGATGGTATTGAGCTTGCACATAGAGTGGCTGATCTGCTTCCCGGTATTCCTCAAGTTCAATTCTTTAAAAATTTTGGAACCGCCATGCTTCGATACAAAACAATCGAGTTGGAATTTGTTGGCGCCAGAAAAGAATCTTATTCCCAAGACAGCAGAAACCCCGAAGTGAGTCCGGGATCACTCACCGACGACCAAAAAAGAAGAGATTTTACCATAAATGCGTTGGCGATCAGTCTGAATGAAGGAAATTATGGTGAACTAATCGATCCTTTCAACGGGCAGGAAGATTTAAAAAAAGGCATCATCAAAACTCCTTTAGATCCTGATATTACTTATTCTGATGATCCTTTACGAATGATGCGAGCGATTCGATTCGCCAGCCAACTTCATTTTAAGATAGAAGAAAAATCATTGGCTTCAATTAAAAAGAATGCCGATAGGATTCAAATTATTTCCAATGAAAGAATTGTTGATGAGCTCAACAAAATATTACTTACAGACAAACCCTCTATAGGTTTAAGGTTACTTTTTGAGACTGGTTTACTGGCCTATATTTTACCTGAACTTACGGCACTTTCAGGGGTAGAACAGATAAAAGGACAAAAGCACAAAGATAATTTTTACCATACACTGCAGGTTGTGGATAACATTGCCAAAAACACAGATAACTTGTGGTTGCGATGGGCAGCACTTTTACATGATATCGGCAAGGCACCTACCAAAAAATTTGATAAAAAAATTGGCTGGACTTTTCACGGACATGAATATATCGGATCTAAAATGGTTAAGAAAATATTCAAAAGATTACATATGCCATTGAACGAAAAAATGAAGTATGTTGAAAAGATTGTCTTATTGAGTTCGAGACCCGTTATTCTTGCTGAAGATGTAACAGATTCTGCCGTGCGAAGGTTAATTTTTGACGCCGGTGAAGAGATTGATGATTTGATGACCCATTGTGAAGCCGATATCACAACTCAGAATAAGGCGCGAGAAAGAAAATTCAAAGAAAACTTTGCTTTAGTTCGTCAAAAAATAAAAGAAGTAGAAGAACGTGATCAAGTGCGTAATTTTCAACCACCGGTAACAGGCGAAGTGATCATGGAGACTTTTAACCTAAAACCCTGTCGTGAAATTGGCCAAATAAAAGAGGCTATCAAAGAAGCCATCCTGGAGGGTGAAATTGAAAACAATTACAAGGACGCCTACGATTTCATGCTAAAGAAAGCCCAAAGTCTTGGCCTCAAGATCTCACAATAAATTTATTCGTTATTTCAATATATTTCTTGAAATAACTAATTTTTGAATTTCTGTTGTCCCTTCACCTATGGTACATAATTTGGCATCTCTGTAAAACTTTTCCACAGGAAAATCTTTTGTGTAACCGTATCCACCATGTATCTGAACTGCTTCATTAGCAATTTTCACACTAATTTCTGAAGCATACATTTTAGCCATGGCTCCGATTTTTGTGACTTTTTCTCCTTTATTTTTGAGATAAGCCGCCTTGTGTAATAAGAGTTCAGCTGCTTCGATCTCTGTTGCCATGTCGGCCAATTTGAAACCAATCGCTTGAAATTGAGAAATTGGCTTACCAAATTGCTCTCTTTCTTTGGAATATTTTACTGAGGCTTCATAAGCACCTTTAGCAATACCTAAAGCCAGCGCTCCGATAGAAATTCTACCGCCATCTAACACTTTTAATGCTTGTATAAACCCATCACCTTCTTCTCCCAGCATTTGATCCTTATGCACGCGACAGTCCTGAAAGATCATTTCAGCAGTTTCAGAGGCGCGCATACCTAATTTATTTTCTTTTTTACCCGATGAAAACCCGGCAGTTCCTCTTTCCACGACAAAAGCACTCATCCCATGAGAATCTCCTTTGGCACCTGTTCTTACCATGACAACAGCTACATCGCCTGAAATTCCATGAGTTGTAAAATTCTTTGCCCCATTGATAATGTAATAATCTCCGTCTTTTACAGCCGTTGTACTCATCCCACCTGCATCAGAACCCGTATTGTGCTCGGTTAAGCCCCATGCTCCTATCCACTCGCCATGCGCTAGTTTTGGAAGCCATTTTTGCTTTTGTTCTTCATTTCCGAATTCCAAAATATGATTTGTACACAAAGAATTATGTGCAGCTACTGATAAACCGATTGAACCGTCAACCTTAGAAATTTCTTCTATGACAGTGATGTATTCATGGTAACTCATTTCCGCTCCGCCGTATTTATGAGGCACAAGTACACCCATAAAACCCATTTGCCCCAATTCATGAAAAAGATCGACGGGAAAGGTTTGTTTTTCATCCCATTCCATCATGTTGGGCAAAATATGTTTTTTATTGAATTCTTTTATAGAATGTGCGATTATTCTCTGAGTTTCAGAATATTCAAAATTCATCAATGGTCATTTAGAAAACAAAAAAGCTCGTAATTGAGCCTGTTTTTAATTAGCTTCCAAATATAAGGCTATTCTATCATATTTATCCAAAGGAAAAGAATCAATTTTTTGCAATTCTTCGAGGTTTTCAAATCGTAAAAAACGATCTCTATGCTGGAATATTCTTTTTGTGAGTGAATAATCTATATAAGGCAATCCGAGTATCTCTTTGAACGAAGCTTCATTGATATTTAGTTTTTCGATGTCAGGTTTAGATTTTACGGTGTAACGCTTTAAAACCTCTTCGGCAACTTCCTTTTTCAAATAGTATACTTCATATAATTGGTCGTCAAAATAGAATCCCTTTAACAAATCTCTATAAGCCATAATTCTCTCTGCCAATTTTTCACCGATACCGTTTATCTCAATTAATTGTGAGACCGTTATTTCATTTAAATCGCCCTTTTCATTAAATGCCAGTTCATCGAAATCTATTTGACCTTTAGGTCGGCTTTTTATAAAATCCGGAAATTTAAAATAAGGTTGAAGAACAGATAACAAACTGTCATTAATTTTTGTGACCTGCTGAAATTCTTTTGCCGAATTCACAAATTTTCCGCTATCTCTATAAGCGTGAAGTCGATCTATCTCCGCTACAGACATCCCTAGTACATATCCTTTATCATCTGTAATGAAATTCGGATTGAAGGGCAGAATATTTGCATCAGCTTTTACAGAATCCAATTGCGCAGCGTCTAGCTTTTGTTGTAAACGCACAAAGTCCTTTTCATTTGGAGAGACAACTTCAGGGGATGAAAAATCGAAGTAGAAATAAAATAATTGCAGGCAGATGATCATGACCGCCAAAAAAAATATCCCATTTCGTTCTTTTTTATTAAAATCAAAATGGGACTTAAAATTTTTCATCTTAAAACTTATCCTTAAAGATGTTCTGTAAAATCAGTTGCACCTTCTTCTATAGCAACATCCTTTTTATTGATTGCATTCATGTATCTTTTTAATTCCTTATTCACTACAGGCGATAATAAGACCACACCTATAATATTTGGAACTACCATTGCGAAGATCATCGCATCAGAAAAATCGATAACCGCCCCCAAACTAATTGAAGCCCCAATAACTACGAAAATTAAGAACAAAACTTTGTACACTAGATCAGTGTACTTTCCTTTCCCGAAAAGATATACCCACCCTTGCATTCCGTAATAAGACCAAGAAATCATTGTAGAAAAAGCAAATAAAATAACTGCGACTGTTAATATGACTGAAAAATGAGGAATAACACTATCGAACGCCACAGCAGTAAGCTCAACTCCTTGTTTGATTTCAACTCCATAATCCATAAACTGACCGTCGAAATTAGTAATGATAATCACAAGAGCAGTCATAGTACAAATGACGACCGTATCTACGAATGGCTCCAAAAGCGCCACAATTCCCTCACTTGCAGGATATCTTGTTTGAACCGCAGAGTGTGCAATGGCCGCTGATCCTACGCCGGCTTCATTCGAAAAAGCTCCTCTCCTTATCCCCTGTATCATGACACCAATCAACCCTCCGGCAATTCCTAATCCGGAAAATGCTCCTTCAAAAATCAGCCTAAACGCATCTCCTATATGTTTGTAATTAAATGCCAAAATAATCAAAGCTGCCAAGACATAAATCCCGGCCATAAAAGGAACTACCTTTTCGGTCACCTTTGCGATACGCTTTATTCCTCCAATAATAACAACAGCAACCAATGCAGCCATGACCAATCCAAAGTAAAATGCTCCATTTCCATCTTCTAAATTAAAAAGTTTCACAAATTGCGCAGCTGCCTGATTTGCCTGAAACATATTTCCTCCCCCAAAAGATCCTCCAATAACAAAAATCGCAAAAAGCACTGCTAAAAACTTCCCAAGACCCGGTAAATGCTTTTCGCCCAAACCTTTTTTCAGGTAATACATAGGACCCCCATATACAGTTCCATCTTCCCCAACATCTCTGTATTTAACACCAAGGGTACATTCAGCAAATTTAGAGGCCATACCAAGCATACCCGCCAATATCATCCAAAATGTTGCACCCGGACCACCGATAGAAAGTGCTACCGCAACACCTGCAATATTTCCCAAACCTACGGTAGCAGAAAGTGCTGCGGTTAACGCTTGAAAATGAGAGACTTCTCCATCTGCACTATCATCTCTTAGCGTTTCAATTATATTTTCATTCACATTATGCGTTACGTCTCCGTATAAGGTATCCGCACCATGCTTTTCAATATCTTCATATTTTCCGCGAACAACCTGCAAGGCCGTTTTAAAGCCCGTAATATTGATAAATTTGAAATAGACAGTGAAATAAATTGCCCCTCCAACCAAGACAATGAGAACCCATGGAATTTTGTAGTTTTCAGAAAAGGGAATTTCATAGAAAATAGCCTCTACGAACCAACCCGTATATTTTTTAAAGGTTGAATCAATTTTTTCAGAAGTAGTCAACTCCTGTGCAAATGTTGTCATAGAATAGACAAACAAGATTAAAGTAAGTATTTT
>CAZWAN010000024.1:0-31962 GCA_964631875.1 uncultured Flavobacteriaceae bacterium | reverse complement strand
CGAGTGCTCGGGACTAAACTTTAGATCCAAGTTCGATTCTTGGCGAGGCTACTTTTTAGAATGTAACGCAATTCTATTCCCTTCTGAATCTATAAAAACAGCCATATAACCTATTTCTTCAGAGATCAGCGTTTTTTTGTGAAGTATGGTACCACCCGATTCCTCAATTCTTTTTAATTCTACGTCCACATCAGCAGAAGAAAAATAGATTAAAATTCCCTCCGTACTCGGTTTGTAAAAATCTTTATGCATAACCAAAGAACCAGAACTACCAGAGGTATTCGGATTTTCAGAGGCTGGAAACCAGCCCATTACAAGGCCTCCCAAATCGTGTATACTTATTTTAACGTTAAAAACTGTTTCATAAAATCTTTTGGCTCTGTCCATATCTGCAACAGGAATTTCAAACCAGCCTACCATATTGTGTTTCATAATCTCAAAGATTTAATCAGATTGAATTTTCAAACGGTTATCTCCCCTCCAATCGGAAGTAAAATGAGTTCTTTACCTTTTCCCTTAAAAGCTTGTTTGGCCTTTTTGTGGTCTATAACGATATAGCCAAATGTATCGTAATGATACCCCAAAACACGATTGCACTCAACAAAATCAGATGCGATAACTGCACTTTCTATGCCCATAGTAAAATTATCCCCGATCGGTAAAATTGCAAGATCGAGTTTTGTTTGAAGAGGTATCAACTTCATATCCATGGTTAGAGCCGTATCTCCGGCAATATATATATTTCCTTCATCAGTTTGAAGGATAAAACCACCCGGTTGACCGCCATAACTGCCATCCGGGAAAGAGCTCGTATGAATTGCATTTACGTAAGTCAGCTTACCAAAATCAAACTGCCAAGAACCTCCGTGGTTCATGGGATGACCTTCAAATCCTTTGTTTCCATAATAGGTGACTATTTCGTAATTGGAAACGATCTTTGCTTTGGTTCTGTTGGCAATGGTTTCAACATCCAAAATATGATCCTGATGGGCATGTGTAAGTAGAATATAGTCCGCTTCTAATTGATTAAGATCGATATCACTTGCCAATTCGTTAGCCGAAATAAAAGGATCTACAATGATGTTTTTACTTCCAACTTCAATGTTCAAAGATGCATGTCCTAAATAAGTAACTTTCATGTGAAATTATTTTTATCTAAATTTAAGAAACATGTCTTAAACAAAGTGAAAATTTCTATTCATTTATTGTAAAACATAAGAAATATTGACAAAAAAGTTTCGACCCATCCTTGCGATGTTGTTCCAATCTGTATAAGTTGAATAATTCACATCAAAGATATTTTCAATGCCTGTCTTTAGAAAAATGGAATTTTTCCCCAAATAAAAGTTGTAAGATCCGTTCAAATTAAAAATATTGTAGGCATTAGTCTGATTTTCACCAAAATCAGCATTAAAATTTGTTTGTTTTCCGGCACCATTTAGTATAATTTCAGCCTCGAACATATTCCTTTTAAAATGCAGTGCGGCTTGGTAGGTAACAGGGCTTATCAATGGTAAATTTTCGCCATCCATATCCTGTCCCAAGCTATACCCAATTTTCCCCATTAAATGCCAGTTATTTAGAAAAGACATATCTCCGTTTACATAAGAATTCCAGATTGTTGCATATTCTAAAGCTGTATATATCTTGACCCCGTCGGCACCTATGGTCATTTCACTCAAATCCGGAGCAACAACCCCGATGATATAGTCTTTTATATAGAAGAATGACGATTCCAAGCCAAAGCCGAATTTTTTCTTTTTTAGAGTCACTTTCAAGTTAAATTCTGTCGATTTTTCATTGTCCAATTCGGGATTTCCGATATAATCAAAATTGTCAAAACTGTTGAACAAATAAAATCCGTAAGCTTCTGATACACTCGGTGCCCTTTGACCATGCCCCAAACCTGCTATCAAATCAAAGTCATTCAATTCTTTACTGTAAGTGGCATTCAAACCGAATAAAAATCTTTGCCGATTTCTATTCATGTTTGGGTAAAATATTTTTAAACTGTTAAGACCAAAATCATCTGCAATATTTTCATATTGTCCACCTATTCTCGCATCAAATTTTATTTTATCGGTTGATCGTAATGACCAATTATCCTCTAAAAATAATCCGGAATAATAGGTTTGTACATCCGGCCAAGTGAGCATGAACATCAAAGATTCATCGGGATTATTGGGATACATGGTCATTTCGGCTTTAGATCTGTTGTAATAACCATTAAAATTTGTCAATAATTGATGTTTTTCTTTTTCGCTTTTTGCTTTTGCATAGAATCCAAAAGTCTCACTCCAGCCCGGCATATCCATATGAATTGGGACGTTCGGTCTGTTGGTATCATCCATCACATGTTCTATTGTGTTGAAGTAAATTTTAGATTCAAAATCAGAAATCGAGTTCGCGGTGTTCTCGTATCTGTAACTCAGAGAACCAATGAGCGCCCTTGCCAAAGAAACATCCATTGTCAAGGCCGGATACCCCACATCATTAGCCTCATCATAAATAAACGTACCAATAAATGAGCTTTGCTTGTTTATTTTGACTCCAGTAGCCAGGGAAATATTAAATTTTTGGTATTGAGAAAAATGGACTTCCTCACCACCTCCTGCACTATAATTTTCGGCATCTCTGTACAAGACATCTGCATTTATAAAATATTTTTGGCGAGACACATTGTATTCGGCACTACATATTTTTGCATTTGGATTTGATTCATAACCGAGGTCAAATCCAAAATTCTGTTGGGGTTGACCGAAATAACTTTTTTGCAAAACGAGATCTATTCCACCGCCAACTGTTGCCCCATTTTCTAGACCTTGTTGACCAGAACTGATATGTATTTCAGATAAATTTGAGATATCCACATAAGAAGTGATGGGGTCCATTTTATCTGTACAGGCTCCAAAAATCTGCATACCGTCTATGGTAACTGAAAGCCTCTCTGAAAGCATATTGTTCATCGCAGGTTCCCAAGCATAATTCCCTCTTTTTATCATATTTACTCTTGTAGATTTTTCTAAGAACTCATCTACAGTTGAAAGAGGTTTTGCTTGTTTTTGATTGAACATGTCTTGGCGACTCACCAGAATAATTTCTTCCAGACTAATTGGCAAAAGTGAATCTTGTTCTTTTTCCTGGGCGATTAGAAGGTTCCAAACCAAGAAAAAAGCAAGTGAAAATAATTGTATTTTATACATTGCCTTAGATTTTATGGAAATCAAAGGTCTTGTTCTTTTGTCTAAAGAACACCTGACCTCTGACTCCTATATGATTGGTTTAGAATTCAATTTCTAAAAACAAGCTGCTTGCTTCGTTCGTATCTGTAACTTCCTCTCCCTTTAGCACTTCGCCATTTTCATCAAGTAATATAAAATTGAGTTTCCAGTAACCGGTCATGGTCAGTGAAAGTTTTCCACTATAACATTTTTCTACACCATTAAAATGTAGATCTTCATTGTTTGGTGAAGAATGGTTCCCCATACTTGGCATCCTCGGATCTAATTTGATCTTGTAATTTTCAACTACCGGGAAACTCATCATATTTTCCATCCTATACAGTCCCAAATCAAAATCATTAATAGCAACTTCGGGTTCCTGAGGCTGCATAAAGGCTAAAATATACCTGGTATCATCACTACCTGTAAAGACAGTTACTGTTTTTAGGTCAGTTTTTAATACATTGATTTCATCGGTTACATCAAAATTCTCGCCGTTCACGGTATAATTGATAGTTATGGACCAGCCCTCCACATCATTTCCGGGCATTTGAAATACAATGAAGCCCTCAAATAAATTTTTAGCATCAGTTTTTTTAGAAACTGATGAATAAGGACAAGAATGCATCATACTTGTCATGTGCATAACCGGTTTCCAAGTGATCTGTGCATTTTCTAGGTATTTACCTGATATTTTATCAAAAATTCTAAGTTTAATTTCATTGTATCCGTTAAAAAACATTCCACTTGTCGTATAGGCTTCAATGATATGTGTCGGGTTTATAAATTCTTTTGCTTTTATCAGACCTTCAAGGTCATCTTTTGGGACATTGTCATTATTATCACTACAAGAAATGAGTAATAAGGTTAAAATAATAGGCAATAAATATTTAATGGTTTTCATATTTTATGTGATTAAAATTTGGCGTAGGTCAATCCACGCATACTTTTTTAGATATACTGAATTTGAGTTCGGCAAATACAAACTCTTAAAGAAAAGTGATAAAAACCATTAAAATTTTGGAGGTTTCAACAGATTCAAAATAAATTCTGTCGCCGCCAATCGTTCAAAGAAAAGGATAGATTTTTCATTTTCTTTGATGTATTCTGTAAATAAATAAACAGAGTTAATTACAATGAAGACCGGAAAAATTGACATATCCAGTTTCGGTGGTAAGGACTTATGAGGTTGATGATCTAATAAATCGTTTGCCTTACTCACCTGCTTTTCCAAATAACACTTTCCGTTACAAGTTAAAATAGGCTTGTCTTTGTTTTCACACAATACTGTTGAGATATAATCATAGTGAATCAAATAATCAAACACCGGTAAAAATGGCCCTACAAGAGACAATAGATATAAGTTCAAAAAAAGGTGTGTGATAATTAATTTTTTCATTTCAATAATTAATGGTACAAAGAAGATAAATTTGTCTTTTATTTGAAATGATTTTTGTCATTACTTATAAAATTTGTCCAATCCCGAATAGTACAGAAAACAAAAAGGTGCTTAAAGCTAACTTTTTTAACTCAGGATCAAGATTCTCTGGCGATTTGTTTTTCCAAACAGTCTTAGCATGCAGAAAAATAGGAATAAAAGCAAATATAAATAAAAATTGAAAATACGATCTGGGATTTAGGGCATTATACGCCAAAGCAAACAAAAAGGCGGAGAACAATAAGTACAAATGATAATATTTTGCGAATTCAGAACCTATTTTAACTACTAAAGTGTTTTTACCCGACAATTTATCAGAGGTGATATCACGCATATTATTCAAATTCAATACCCCAACCGACAAAAGACCAACTGAAAAAGCCGGTAAAAAAACATCTATGGGAAGCTCTTTTGCAAAAAGAAAATATGCACCACATACGCTCAGTAAACCAAAAAATAAAAAGACAAAAACATCTCCAAATCCCGCATATCCATAGGCATTCTTCCCTACTGTATATTTAATGGCTGCCACTATACTCGCAAGGCCTAATCCAAAAAACAAAAGAGCATAGGTCAAATTAGAATCTTTAAAAGAAAAATAGATAAGTGTAGTGGCGATTAGCAATGTAATTACAATTGTCATCCACATTGCTTTTTTCATTTCGGCCGGACTAATCGCACCGGTTTGGATCATTCGTTTAGGTCCAATTCTCTGATCGTTATCGGTTCCTTTTAATCCATCACCATAATCATTAGCGAAATTTGAAAGAATTTGAAATCCAATGGTCGTAAGTAAAGCCAAAAAGAAAATTGTAGGATGAAAACAGTCGCTTGCCATTGCTAAAAACCCGGCAACAATAATACCGGATACAGAAAGAGGCAATGTTCTCAATCGAGCAGCATTGATCCATTTATTTTGTGCCATAAAAATAAAGTGTTATTCAGCTTTAATCCATTTTTCACCGCTAAGTTGCAGTGCTTCAGCAATATTAATGGGTTCTCCGTAGGATTTTGCAATGATAAAACAATCTTTAAAGCCCATTCTTTTCAAGTCATTTCTCAGCTCAAAAGCCTCTTTATAGGTACTAAATTTTCCGAGTGCGTATTTGTTCATCCCATCCTCCATAAATTCAGACATTTGAGCCATATCTTCAGAAATTAAATTACTTCCAAAACTTGTATAAGCTCCAATCTGAACACTATAAACCAATGGTAAATTATTTATACTAAACGAACTTTCTCTATCAAATTTCGTAGATTTCATTTGTAAATTATGCAGTGAATCTGTCTCAATGATACTCAAATTATTTCGGATCAAATATTCTTCCGAAACCCTTTCTTCTTTTGGTAAAAATGACCAAATGAAGAGTAGCAGTAACAAAATCGATAATATACTCAATAAAACCCTGTGTCGTTTAAAGGTCGTTACCTTGTGCTCCTCTTCGTGCAAAGCAACAGTCAAAGCATCAATTGTCTCCTTCGACTTTTCTACTTCGTTGTATAGATTCGTTAAATCGTTTTCGTTAACGTAAGGCATATTATCTTATCAATTATCTATAAATCTTCTGCTTTGGCAATTAATTCAGCTATATCCATCACCGATACACTCGATTCTTTTTCCTTATTTTTGATTCCATCAGTTAGCATTGTATTGCAAAAAGGACAACCCGTTGCAATGGTATCGGGATTCAAAGTTAATGCTTCTTCAGTTCTTTCTATGTTAATATCTTTATTTCCTTTTTCAGGTTCTTTAAACATTTGAGCTCCGCCTGCTCCACAGCATAATCCATTCGATCTGCATCTTTTCATTTCAACCAATTCTGCATCCAATTTTTCTAGAAGAATTCTGGGTGCCTCATAGACATCATTCGCTCTCCCTAAATAGCAAGGATCGTGAAATGTAATTTTTTTTCCTTTAAACGATCCTCCTTCAATTTTAAGTCTACCTGTTTTCAACAAATCCTGCATCAATTCCGTATGATGTACAACCTCATAATTTCCTCCTAATTCAGGGTATTCGTTCTTTAATGTGTTAAAACAATGCGGACAAGCCGTAACTATTTTTTTAACCTCATATGCATTGAGTACCTCAATATTCATCATCGCCTGCATCTGAAATAAAAATTCATTTCCCGCTCTCTTTGCAGGATCTCCGGTACAACTTTCTTCGGTACCCAAAACAGCAAAATCAACATTAGCCTTATTCAATATTTTTACAAAGGCTTTTGTAATTTTTTTAGCGCGATCATCGAAACTACCAGCACATCCCACCCAAAATAAAATTTCAGGAACTTTACCTTCAGCCATCATTTCGGCCATTGTTGGAACTGACATATGCATTTCGTTAGATTCTTTAAAGTTATTCATTTTTCCAATTCAAACGATCCATCTGATTATATTGCCAGGGCGCACCGTTGTTCTCTATATTTGTCATTACTGCATTTAACTCTTGTGGTGCGGCAGATTCTTCCATTACCAAGTACCTCCTCATATCCAAAATAATAGACAATGGATCTATTTCTATTGGACATTCTTCTACACAAGCATTACAACTGGTACAAGCCCATATTTCTTCATTGGTAATTGTTGAAAAAAGAGATTTTTCATCTTCCATCCACGTACCGTTCACATCAATGTTCCTGCCAACTTCTTCCAATCTGTCTCGCGTTTTCATCATAATCCCCCTTGGAGACAGCTCCTTTCCTGTAATATTTGCCGGACATACCGATGTGCATCTACCACATTCTGTACATGTGTACGCATTGAGTAATTGAACCCAATTCAAATCCCTCACATCTTTAGCACCAAATCTTTCAATTGGTTTATCCGGATCCGGTGCAGCGTAAGGATCTGCGCTAGGATCTAACATTAATTTTACCTCATCTGTAACAGATTGTAAGTTATTGAATTGCCCCTTCGGATTCAAATTACCAAAGTATACATTCGGGAAAGCCAAAAGAATATGTAAATGTTTTGAAAAATATAAATAGTTTAAAAAAATTAGAATCCCAATGATATGTAACCACCAAGCACCTCTTTCTATCATCACTAATGCATCGGTATCATTTGGCAAAAATTGGGCGATATATTTACTTATCGGATAAGCTCCTGCTTGATTGTAGTGATCGTGGCCCATTTGTTGCAAACTATAATCTGCAGCATTCATCAGAAGAAAAAGCGACATCAACACCATTTCAAAATATAAGATATTAAGCGCATCATTCTTTGGCCATTTGGTCATTTCCTTTTTCCAAAATCGAGGAATTCGTAAAACCATTCTTCTTATCCAAAAGATGATAACCGAAATTAAAACTAAAAAAGCCAAGATTTCGAAGGAGCCAATTAAAAAGTCATAGACAGGGCCCAAAAAAGAAAAAATACGGTGGGTACCAAATAAACCGTCAATAATAATTTCAAGTACTTCGATATTGATGATGAGAAAGCCAACATAAACTATGATATGCAAAATACCTGATACCGGTCTTGTTACCATTTTGGACTGACCCAATGCAACTCTCATCATGTTCTTCCATCTCAACGAAGAATGGTCCGAGCGATTTATATCCTTACCCAAACGAATATTTCTGATGAGCTTTTTTACATTTTTAACAAAAAAGAAAACTCCACCGAAAAGGACGACTGCGAATAAAATATTTGGAAGAAATTGCATGTAATTTTTTTTCTATATAAGCTATTTTAAATCAGTGAATTAAATCATTCTCTTCTCCCGGATAACCGTGAGAGCTGTCGAACTACTTTTCCCAGATAAAACTACTAAAATTCGTTCGGAAAAAATAGAAGGGAAATATATTTTTTAAAAACTTATTAACCAATTAATCTTGCACCTCAGTTTCTTTATAAGCTTTATCTTTCTTACCAAATACAGAAAAATGAACATATCTTTTTGGATGTTCTTTCATATCCCTCAGAAGTTCTTCCAGCTCTTTAGATGCCGCCTCTAAATTATTGTATAAACCCTCATCGTTCATGAGTTTACCCATACTTCCATTGCCCTTATTGATACTGTCCAATAAAACATTGAAATTAGAAATGGCCTGTTCAAAACTCCTTAGGGATTCAGAAATATTTGCCTTGTTAAGAGAATCGCTCAACACAGAGAAATCTTTCATAGCTGAATTTGCGTTGTATAAAATACTATCAATTCGGGCAGAATTCTCGGATAATAAATTCTCTGCTTGTCCAGATAATCCCTTGAACTTAATTAAGGTATGATTGAGATTATCCAAAGATTGTGTTAATGCATCTCTATTCTTATTGTCTAACACCTTATTGACATTAGCCATAACGGTATCTGCGTTCACAATAAAACTCTCAACTTTACTTTGCAAAGGAGCGATTTGTTCGTTGATCATTCCAATAATATCCTCAGAAACTGCTCCCTTTAAGGTATCACCACTTTTCGCTATAAATTCATCTTCCACAAGCTCCAAGCGCAGGGATTTTCCACTTATAAAATCAGGACTGTAAATTTCTGCAATTGTATTTTTGGAAAAAGTAATGTCATCTGACATTAATATATGAACAACCAAATAACCCTTTTTATTTGGATGAAAAGTGATTTTTGAAACCCTACCTACTTTTAAACCATTGATAGTTACCTGTCCATTAGGACTTAAACCCTGCACGTTTTCGTATATCGCATAGAACGTCCTGTCTTTATGGGTTAAGGAACTATCTTTTAAGAAATTATAACCCCAAATAAATAAGACAATAATTAGGACAGAAATGATTCCGGTTTTTAATTCTCTACTTATTTTCAAAAGCAACAAATTTTAAACAATATTACGAAATAAAACGTCAAATCGCCCTAAATAACATTTCCTCAGCGAACAATTTCCTTGAGAGGAACATTCTTTCCATCCCTAAAAGCTACTACAAAAGCGGATTTATAACCCTTCTTTCTCGCCTCATTTTGCAAATTACCTATTTCGTTATAATCGTTCGTCTTACCGTAGTAATATTTGTAATGCTTACCAATTTTTTCCATTTCCACATCTTTCAAACCTTTAAAATTATAGGGTTTGAGATCTAATTTATTTGTACTCGATGCTATTTGCACTTTAAAATCTACACCCTCATAAATTTTTGGCTGCGCTACCATCTTTTCCACTTTCTTCTCAGGTACAACTTCAACTACAGTATTTTTGTCTAAATGATTTTTATAAGATAAAATAGCATCGCCAATAATTTTGGCAACTTTTTCCTGACCTTGTTTGGAGTTCAGAAAAGCACCCTCATCAGAATTGGTAATAAAACCTGTTTCTATTAAAATACTCGGCATATATGTTTGATGCAGGACAACAAATCCGGCTTGTTTTACTCCTCTGCTCACCCGTTTTGCTTCTTTGAAATTATCTTCCACCAAACTTGCTAAAAGAAGACTTTGATCTAGAAACTCCTCTTGCATAACAGTCATGCCTATGACAGCTTCGGGTGAATTTGGGTCAAAACCTGCATATTTTTTCTCATAATTATCTTCCAGGAAAATTACTGAGTTTTCATGTTTGGCCACTTCAAAATTTTGTTTGTTTGCATGTACTCCTAAAACATAGGTCTCTGTTCCTGAGGCCTGAGTATTGTGGGCGTTGCAATGAACGGAGACAAATAAATTAGCATCTGCATCATTGGCTATTTTCCCTCTTTTTTCTAATTCCACAAAGACATCCTTATCTCTGGTATAAACCACGTCGATTCCTTTGTCTTTTTTGAGATAATCACCCGCCTTTAAAACAATGCTCAAAGCGATATCTTTTTCAATATAATTCTTGGCCGGTCTTCCGGGATCTTTACCTCCGTGGCCTGCATCCAGCACTACTACAAAAGCCTTTTGGGCAAAGATTTGAACTGAAAAAATTAAAAAGAATAGAACTACTAAAACTTTCCTCAACATCATTTTTGATCGCATTTTTAGATAATTTGTGCTTAAAACAAGCACCTTCTTTTTTTACCTGGTATAAACTTGACTGCCAAAAAATATATGTAAGTTTGTACCTTAAAAATTTTGGCTTCTTTTTTACAAAAATAGTATTTAAAGTATTGCATACAAATATAAGGTACATAGTTTTTATTTTCCTTACGCTACTCGTTGTAAATGGCACATTGAAAGCACAAATTAGATCTGAAAAAGATTCTATTGTTGCCCCTATTTCGTCAGCTAACATCAATGAAATAGAAGCAGATACTACTGCAACAGATTCTCTTAATTTGAAGAAAGAATTTCTGGATAATAATATTAAACACAAGGCCAAAGACTATGTTCAAAATGATTTTATCAACGAAAGAGTAATTCTTTACAACGAAGCAGAGTTACTCTATGGAGACATAGAATTAAGGGCAGGTGAAATCATTATTGATTACAAAACAAATTTGGCTTACGCCAAAGGTATTATTGATACTGCTGGAATTTATGTTCAAAGGCCAAAGTTTAAACAAGGGGCTCAAGAAAGTGAACAAGATTCATTGATCTATAATTTCAAGTCGGAAAAAGCACTTATTTACAATTCGAAAACTGAGCAGCAGGGAGTTTATATTATGGGAGATCTCACGAAAAAAGAAAATGATTCTGTTTTCTATATCAACAAGGCCAAATTTACGACCTCGCAAAAAGAAAAGCCGGATTACTATATATCAACTTCAAATATTAAGGTGGTTCCCAACAGCAAAATTGTTGGAGGACTAAGTAATTTAGTGATAGCAGATGTGCCCACTCCCCTTTTTTTGCCATTCTTTTTTGCCCCAATTACTAAGGGTCGAGCATCTGGTTTTTTGATTCCTACATGGGGTCAAAATAACAGCCAAGGCTATTTTTTACAAAATGGAGGGTACTATTTTGCCATCAATGATTATGTGGATTTGGCTGTACTGGGCGACATCTATACCAACGGAAGTTGGGGAATGAGAATGGAATCCAACTATGCAAAAAGATATAAGTTTAACGGTAATTTTAGTTTTAGATATGAAAGCTTAATCAACAGCTATTTAGGATTACCCGATTACAGCAAATCTACCAATTTTTTTATTCGATGGAGTCATAGTCAATCGGCACAGGTTAATCCCAATCAGCGTTTTTCTGCATCGGTAAATTTCGGTAGCAGCAATTTTTTCAAGAATTCTTACAATGAGTTTAGCTCACCGGAATATTTAGTCAACACATTTAACTCTTCTGTAAACTTTTATAAAAAGTTTGTTGGAACACCTTTTAATATGAATGTGGGTCTAACCCACACCCAGAATACAAATACTGACCAGGTGGATATGAATTTACCTTCTTTACAATTGAGTATGGAAAGAATATATCCTTTTGCACCCAGAAATGGCCCAAAGAAAAATCCAATTCAAAATATTGGCTTAACTTACAATATGAATGCCCAAAACAGAATCACAACCAACAGTGAAGAGTTCTTCTCTTCCGAAGCTTTTAAAAATGCCAGATCTGGGGCACAACACAATGCATCTATTGGTACGAATATGAAAGCGCTTAAATATTTTACAATTTCTCCCAATGCTACTTATAGAGAAATTTGGTATTTAAATACAATTGAAAAAAATTGGGATACAATTTCAAAATCGGTTGTAACCGATACCATACAAGGCTTTGATTCTTTTAGAGAATACTCAGCAAATGTCTCTGCATCTACCACCTTATATGGTATGTTTAATTTCAAAAGAGGACGTCTAAAAGCTATCAGGCATATTATCAGACCTACCGTATCTTATGCATACCGACCTGATTTTAGTAATTATTATGACGAATACCAAGCAAGTTTAGACCCGAGAGATATCCAAGAATACAACCGTTTTCAAAATGGGATCTTTGGTGGACCCTCTCGAGGAGAATCAAATAGCCTTGCTTTTGCAGTAAACAATGCTTTTGAAGGTAAGGTGATGAAAAAAGATGCAGAAGATGACGACGAACCGGAAAAAATGGTTTTGATCAATAACCTCAACTTTTCAACCAATTATAATTTTGCTGCAGATTCGCTAAATTTCAGTCCGGTAAGGATGACCGCGGGAACGACACTTTTGAAAAACAAAATGAATATCAATCTGAATGCCACCCTCGATCCTTACGCAATTAATGCAAATGGGACGAGAATAAATACCTTTAATATTAATAATGGAGGAAGTTTGTTTCGATTAACCAATGCAGGATTTACAACAAATTACCAAGTTTCAAGCAAGGATTTTGGCAAAGATAAAAAAGGAAAATCAAGTTCAGATTCAGACAACAGCGAAAATAATGCTGATTTAGATCCTTTATTGGGCAGAAGCATTAATGATAACAGGCAATCTATTAATGCGAATAAATCGGACGAAGTAAAAGTGGCCAAATTGTATAAAAATAGTATGCCTTGGAATGTTTCAATGCGCTATTCATTGAACTACAGCAATTCGAGAGGCGAAGGTTTGATCTCTACAAATTCTTTGCAGGTTGACGGCGATATTGAATTTACTCCAAAATGGCGCGTGGGAGTTTCTTCTGGGTATGATTTTAAAGATAATGGCGTAACTTATACGCAATTGAGATTTGAAAGAGATCTGGATAGCTGGAGGTTCAGTTTTAACTGGGTTCCTTTTGGCGACAGAGCCACCTATTATTTCTTTATCGGTGTAAAATCATCCGCCTTAAGCGATTTAAAATACGATAAACGTTCCGTACCAGACAGACGATTATTTTAAAACATAGATTATGAAAAAAGTTATAAAAACCAACAATGCTCCGGCTCCAATAGGACCCTACAATCAGGCCATTTTAACTGGAAATACTTTATATATTTCGGGTCAAATTGCCATAAATCCAAATACCAATGACTTGGTCTTATCTGATATCAAAGCAGAAACTAAGCAGGTGATGGAAAATTTAAAAGCCATTTTAAAGGAAGCTAATACTGATTTCTCCACTGTGGTTAAATCTTCTATTTTCATATCAGATATGAATAATTTTGGAGTGATTAATGAAATCTATGGAAGCTACTTTGAAGGATTGATAGCGCCTGCAAGAGAAACCGTTGAGGTTTCTGTTCTTCCTAAAAATGTAAATGTCGAAATATCCATGATCGCGGTTATTTAAGATAAAAAGGCTTTATTCATGAGTATCAAAAAAAATGTATTCTTAACCTTATGCGCAATTCTATTTCTTTCTTGCAATACAAAGAAGGTTTCAAGAGGTGATTTTTTTTCTGTTTCAGAAATTTATGCCAGTGATGAGTCTTTATTGAAAAAGAATGTGACCGAATTAGCTTCTGAGGAATTTAACGGAAGAGAAACCGGAAAACCCGGGCAAAAAAAAGCAAGTGAGTATATTGCCAACTATTATAAAAATTGGGGCATTATTTCGCCTTTGAAAGATGGGAATTATTTTCAACAGGTACCCAAAGAATTTTTTAATAAAAATGCCCAAAATGACAGCGAAAATGTATTGGCCTATATTGAAGGAGATACGCACCCTGAAGAAGTTATTGTGATATCTGCGCATTACGATCATTTGGGAAATGTAGATGGCGAAATTTATTTTGGTGCAGACGATGATGCTTCCGGTACAGCGGCGGTCATGGAAATTGCCAGACTTTTTTATCTAGCCAAGAAAAAGGGAAAAGGACCAAAAAGATCTGTTTTATTTTTACATGTTACAGGAGAAGAAATTGGGCTTTTTGGTTCTAAATACTATACTTCTCATCCGATTTTTCCCCTCGAGAAAACAGTGGTCAATTTAAATATTGACATGATAGGAAGAGTCGACGAGAAACATAATAAGAATCCGGAGTATGTTTATTTAATCGGATCTGATAAATTAAGTCAGGATTTACATAATCTTTCCGAACAGGTAAATCAATCTACTCTAAAATTGGAATTAGACTATACCTTTAACAGTGAAAAAGATCCTAACCGATTTTATTATAGAAGTGATCATTATAATTTTGCTAAAAATAAAATACCCGTTATTTTTTACTTTAATGGGACGCATGAAGATTACCATAAACCCTCTGATACGGCCGATAAAATTAATTATGATATGTTGGCCAAAAGAACTAATTTAATCTTCTATACTGCGTGGGAAATTGCCAACAGAGAAGAGCGTATCATGCTAAACACCAATTGATTTTTTTGTGTATGCCATTTTAGACATAGAAACCACGGGAGGGAAATACAATGAAGAGGGATTAACAGAAATTGCTATTTATCGTTTTGACGGACATGAAATTAGGGACAAGGTCTCTACTTTAGTCAATCCCGAAAAACCTATTCAACCTTTTGTTCAGCAACTTACCGGAATCAATGAAGGAATGCTTCGAAATGCACCCAAATTTCATGAAGTTGCTAAACGAATTATAGAAATTACCAAAGATTGTGTTTTGGTAGCGCATAATGCATCATTCGATTTTAGAGTAATTCACAATGAATTCAAAGAGCTTGGATATAATTTTGATAGACCTACCCTTTGTACAGTTGAACTTACCAAATCTTTAATTCCTGATCTAGAGTCTTATAGTCTTGGAAAACTCTGTAGAAAGTTAGGTATTCCCGTAAGTGATAGACATCGAGCCGAAGGAGATGCATTGGCAACCTTAAAGCTTTTTAAAATCCTTTTGCAAAAAGATCAAGAAAAGGAGATTGTAAAAAAGGCAATTAGATTTGACAACAGTAGAGATCTTTCATCGAAATACTTAAAAATTTTAGAGAATCTGCCAAATACGGCGGGCATATACTTCATTTTCAATTACAGAAAGGAAATTATTTATATTAATAAAGGAGATAATTTAAAAAAAGCTGTCAATAAATTATTTCTTACAAGCACCCAAAAAGCAGGTAAAATCAGGAAAGAGATGAAATCACTTTCCTTTGAAGAAACAGGAAGTAATTTGATCAAAGAAATAAAGTATACAGAGTTAATATACTCCAATCGTCCAAAATTTAATACCCTAAAACTAAGTCGAATTGAAAAATCGAATTTTTCCAATCCCAATATGATTTTAATAGATTCAGGTAGAAATCAAGAGGAAAATTCGGTTATTTTAGTTGAAAAAAACGAACTTATTGGGTATGGTTATGTAGATTTAAACTATCAAATAAGCAATATTGAAGTTCTTAGGTCGTTGATTTCAAAGAAAAAATTCACCGGCGGAACTGAAAAAATTGTACAGGAATATTTAAAGAAGGAAAAAGTTAAGCAAATTATTAGATTCAATTTATGAGTACATTAAAATTTATCCTGATCTTACTATTAATTGGGATTTCTGGTTATGCCCAAAATATGGTGCCAAAATTTGGGAGTGTCTCCATGGAGGAGATGAACATGAAAAGCTACCCGAAAGACACAACAGCCAATGCTTTAGTTTTATTTGAGCTTGGCGATGTGAAATTTGTTACAAATCATAGTAAAATTTACCTTCAAACTGAAATTTATAAAAAAATAAAGATTTTTAACAAAGAAGGTGCAGAGCATGGTGTTGTAAAGGTCAGAATTTATGATGATCAAAAAGGTGGAATAGAAGAAGTTCAAAAAATTAAAGGAATAACCCACACTCCTGGAGAACCAGATCAGTATTTATCACCAACAAATGTTTTTAAAAACAAAATTGATGATAACTGGTACGAAGTCGTATTTACATTACCCAATATTAAAGAGGGAAGTGTTTTGGAATATGCTTATATAATTGAATCCGATTTTATTTTCAATCTTAGAGGATGGTATTTTCAATCTGATATACCTAAGGTTTATAGTGAATATCATGCAGTTATACCTGCGTTTTGGGTCTATAATGGAACTTTTACAGGATATTATCCTTTAGCTATGAGCGATGCGAAATTGAAAAAGAATTGTTTTGATCCAGGAAATGGAGTTGATCAACCTTGTGAAGAACGGACTTATGTCATGAAAGATATTCCCAGTTTCATAGAAGAAGAAAATTACTCCACCTCTCCCAAAAATTACATTGCACATATTGAATTTGAATTAGCGGAATCTTTCAAGTTGGATGGTACTTCTACCAAATACACTTCAACCTGGAATGATGTTGATAAAAAAGTTAAAAGCTTATTTGATTTAAATAAATCTTCTTTTGAAGGATATTTTAAAAAAAATATGCCAGATTCTATATTTACTGAGCAGGACCAACTAAAAAAGGCAAAAGATATTTATGATTATGTTCAGGGTCACTTTACTTTGGATCCTTCGAAAGATTACATCTTTGATGATCATTCATTAAAAGATTTGTATGAGTCCAAATTAGGTGGCGAATCTGATATCAATTTAACTTTGTTTCATGCATTGAACGCTGCAGGAATTGATGCGAAAATTTTTCTATCTGCAACCCGATCATTTGGCAGACCAACGAAACTTCATCCGGTAATTACTGATTTTAATTACCTTTCAGTTTTTGCAAATGTTAACGACCGACCTTATTTTATTGACGCCTCACAAAAATTACTACCCTTTGGTTTTTTGCCTTTTGAATTATTAAATCAATATGGAAGGGTAATTGATATAGAAGATGGCAGTTTTTGGGCAGAAATTATTCCAAACCGTATAAATGCCATAAGGCGATCATTAAAACTAACCGTAAATGAAGATGGAGTTTTAGAGGGTGCGGCCAATGAAGTTTTTACGGGATATGAAGCTTATTTTGAAAGAGAAAAACTTAAGAATCATAATTTGAATAAACCCATCTTAGGAAATACAGTTGAAGTTTCTAATTTCATAGTAAAAGATTTTCAAGATTTAGATAAAGCATTAGAGGAAAATTATAATATTACAGCTAATGTTACGGATAAAGTGGGAAATAGTTTTTACATTAATCCTTTTCTTTACGCCTTGGGAGAAAATCCATTAAAACTTAATAGACGGAATTATCCAGTTGATTTTGGGTACCAAAAAACTGATATATACACTGTTGAAATTGATTTCCCTGCTGGTTATCATATCACTTCCTTGCCGGAACCTGTTAATTTCACCATCCCTAATAAAGGAGGTACTTTTACAAGTTCAATTTCAACGAATGACCATAAAATTACCATTTACTATAAGATCAACTTATTGAAACATACTTATGAGGTTTCAGAATATGCCCATTTAAAAGAATTCTTTAGTCAAATCATTAACTTTCAAAATAGTTTTATAATTTTAGATAAAACTATTTCAAATTGACGCAGAAAGAGAAAGATTGGCGAGAAAGATTACACGAAATTATTTATGAAGCCGATACCCAGGCCGGTAAACGGTTTGATGTTATCCTATTATGGCTCATTCTGTTTAGTATTGCGCTTGTCATGCTTGAAAGCGTCAAAGAACTGGACGCTAAGTACCATACATTCTTTAATGTTTCTGAATGGGTAATTACGATACTTTTTACGATTGAGTATATTGCTAGGATCATATCAGTAAAAGAACCTTCCAAATATATATTCAGCTTTTATGGTATAATAGATCTTCTCTCGACAATTCCTAAATATATTTCACTCATTTTTGGAGGAGCTCATGCCTTGGTGGCACTCAGAGCTTTGAGATTGCTCAGGGTATTCAGAATTCTCAAATTAGTACGTTTTATTGGTGAATCTGAAAAATTAGCCAAAGCACTTAAAGCAAGTCGGCACAAAATCCTTGTATTTATTCTGGCCGTGTTCATTATCTGTTTGATTATTGGCACTTTTATGTATTTAATTGAAGGAGATGAAAGTGGATTTACAAGTATTCCTAAAAGTGTTTATTGGGCAATTGTTACTTTAACAACTGTTGGCTATGGAGATATTGCACCTCAAACAGCCTTGGGCCAAATGTTAGCCAGTGTAGTTATGATTTTGGGTTATGGTATTATCGCCATTCCTACCGGTATTGTCACTGCAGAATTCACCAAGCAAACTGGTCAAAAAATAGATGTTAACACACAATCTTGCCCAAACTGCTCTGTCGCTTACCATAAAGATAATGCCAAATATTGCTATTCTTGTGGTGCGAGTTTTGAGATCAAATAATTACTATTCTTGAATTGGCAAACTTACTCTGTTATTGTAGGTTATTTTTATAGTTTTGTAACATGCAAAAGAATATCAATATACAAAATAAAAAAGCGCGTTATGAATACGATATTCTCGATACATATATTGCAGGAATTCAATTAAGCGGCACAGAAATAAAGTCGATTAGATTGGGAAAAGCGAGAATTACAGAAAGTTTTTGTGAGTTTAATGAGAAAGGAGAGCTTTTCGTCATAAACATGTATATTGAAGAATATCAGCAAGGTAGTTTCTACAACCATTTACCAAAAAGTGCCAGAAAACTGTTATTGCAGAAAAAAGAGCTTAAAAAACTGGCCAAAGAAGTTCAAAATATAGGTTTAACCATTGTACCTCTTAAACTTTTTATTACCGATAAAGGTTGGGCGAAACTTCAAATAGCTTTGGTAAAAGGAAAAAAATTACACGATAAACGAGAGACCCTCAAAGATCGAGACAATAAAAGAGATCTCGCGAGAATTAAAAAGATATACCAATAAATGAAGTATTGGTTAAAACTAATTCGAGCCAAAAATCTTTTGATGATGCTGATTATTTTTGCATTGATCAAATTTTCCTTTCTCGAAAAACTTCCTTTCGGCACTGCTTTGAACATCAAAAATTATCTTCTATTCATCTTTTCTATCATTTTCATTATGGCCGGAGGATATGTTCTCAATGACCTATACGATATAGAAACGGATAAAATTAACAAGCGCAGCTCCTTGATTTTGGGAGAGAAAATTTCTGTTAAAGAAGCTAAAATTCTCTATGGGATATTGAGTTTCCTGGGCCTGTTATTGGGTTTTCTTCTATGTTTACACATAAAAAAGCCTTTGAACATTTTTCTTTTCCTATTTCCATTTATACTTTTAATAATATACTCTAAAATATTAAAATACAAATTTTTAGTTGGCAATTTAACTGTTGGATTACTCCTGTTTGCCAGTATTTATTACTTCAATATATTTGAACTTTACACTATCGATAACCCTTCATTTCTCATCGAAAAAATGCAGGCGCAAAACAAAATAATTGCCATTGGTATTTTTGCCTTTTTACTCACTCTATTGAGAGAAATAGCTAAAGATGCTGAAGATATTCCGGGAGACGTGATTTCTAAGTCATCGAGTTTACCGATACAATTAGGTCTTAAAAAAACCAATAGGATACTCGTTTTTCTCGCAAGCATCACATTGATCTCCGTGAGTTATTTCATCTGGCAAATGCCTTCCTATGTACTCAAGGCTTACTTATTACTCGGGGTTATATTTCCTCTGCTCTATTTTACTATTTCGATTCATAAAAACAAAAAACCTGCAGACTATACGAGATCCACTAAACAATTAAAATTGATTATGTTTATAGGAATTCTGAGCATACTGTTTCTTTAAAGATGATAAATTACGACCACAAAATAATTCTAGCATCGGCTTCGCCAAGAAGACAAGATTTTCTTACCGCATTGGGCATTCCTTTTGAAATAAGAATTAAGGAAGTTGAAGAAGTTTTTCCTTCCACTTTAAAAAGAGAACAAATTACCGATTATTTGTCCGTTTTAAAGGCAAAACCCTTTCTGAATGAATTAAAAAAAGATGAAATATTGATAACCTCAGATACCATTGTTTGGTTGGACAACAGGCCATTGGGAAAGCCAAACAACAGGGAGGAGGCTTTTTCCATGCTTCAATTATTGTCCGGGAGAGGTCATGAAGTTATCACCTCAATATGTCTAACGTCAACTAAAAAACAAATAATTCAACACGACACCACAAAAGTTTTCTTTAAAGAATTAAGTGATCAAGAAATAAATTTCTATCTAGATAATTACCAACCTTTTGACAAAGCCGGCAGCTATGGAATTCAAGAATGGATCGGTTTAATTGGGGTCACAAAGATCGAAGGCAGTTATTTTAACGTTATGGGCCTGCCAACAGAAAAATTGTACACATCTTTAGAAGAATTTACCGCAGAGGGTTAATATTTTTATATTTTTGCAGCCTATTAAAATTCTGAGCTTAAAGCATTGACCATGAAAAAATTCACGTTTACAGAAAAAAAAGACACAAGATCGGGATTTGGTGCCGGTTTAACTGAACTAGGAAGAACGAATCCTAATGTCGTAGCCTTATGCGCCGATCTAGTTGGTTCCTTAAAAATGGAAAAATTTATTGAAGAGAATCCTGATAGGTTTTTTCAAATTGGTATTGCCGAAGCGAATATGATGGGAATTGCTGCAGGATTAACAATAGGAGGTAAAATTCCTTTCACCGGTACTTTCGCCAATTTCTCAACCGGAAGAGTATACGACCAAATCCGACAATCAATTGCTTACTCAGGAAAAAATGTAAAAATTTGTGCATCACATGCAGGTTTAACGCTTGGTGAAGATGGTGCTACACACCAGATCTTAGAAGATATAGGATTGATGAAAATGTTGCCGGGCATGGTTGTTATTAATCCTTGTGACTATAACCAGACAAAAGCGGCTACCATCGCAATTGCAGATTACGACGGACCTGTTTATTTAAGATTTGGCCGACCAGCAGTTCCGGTCTTTATGCCGGAAAATGAAAAATTTGAAATTGGCAAAGCACTTTGTTTAAGCGAAGGTTCTGATGTAACAATCCTGGCTACCGGTCATTTGGTTTGGGAGGCCATACTTGCCGCTGACGCCTTAGAAAAAGAAGGTATTTCTGCAGAAATTATCAATATTCATACTATCAAGCCGCTTGATGATGATGCTATTTTAAAATCTGTTGCCAAAACTGGCTGCGTAGTCACTTGTGAAGAGCATAATTATTATGGGGGTCTTGGAGAGAGTGTTGCTAGAGTATTAACTCAGAACAATCCGGTACCACAAGAATTCGTAGCAGTTCAAGACAGTTTTGGTGAAAGTGCGACTCCTGCTCAACTCATGGATAAATATGGGTTAAATGATAAAGCTATTATCAAAGCAGTAAAAAATGTGTTGAAAAGAAAATAATTGTAAATTTGTTTTCAACTAAACAAATCTTACAACTATGAAAAACTTAATTATTATTGTCATTGTATTCTTTGGTCTTCAAATTTCTCATGCACAATTCATTGAATACGGAATCAAAGGTGGTGTAAACTACAATTCAAATGGAAATCTGCAAGACCTGTCCGGTTTTGAAGATGACTTCAAAATTAAATCTAACGAGGAAACAGGGTTTCATGTAGGGGTTTTTTCCGAAATTAATTTACCTCTTTGGTTATATGTCCGTCCGGAATTACTTTATACACATACCGAAAGTACTTACAAAGAAGCGGGTAAAAAATCAAGGCTGGAAATGAACAAATTTGATGTGCCTGTATTGCTCGGATTTAAATTTTTAGGGCTTGGCCGAATTCTTGTCGGTCCCTCTTTTTCTTATGCCTTTGATACTGATTTATCGGATACAGATATTTTTGATAAGGTAAAGAAAATTGATTCAGACGATTTTTCTGTCAACGGTCAGGTTGGTCTTGGTTTAGAAATTGGAAATTTAGGGGCAGATGTGAGATGGGAAATAGGACTTTCCGGTACTCAAGCCATTTTTAGCGGTCAACCTTCTAATCCTGAGGCTGATGACATCAGTACCGTAAGGGTTGACACAAATCCACAGCAAGTTATCTTTAGTGTTTACTATAAATTCTAGTAAAATTACATTTTAAGGGAAAGGCGTGATCTTGCGGTCACGCTTTATAAAATGATAGTTTTTACCGGCCAAAACTCTTTGTCTATAGCCAAATAAGTGAAATATATCTTTTGCCATGAATTTGGCGATGGTAGGATTTACAATTAATGTAAAGGGATTGTCGGGATGTCTTTGAATCCCGGGTAGTATTCTCAATATATGGTGTGCATTAAATTTTCTTAAAGCAGCTGAAAGTTTCAACCATTTCTTGGATATTTTATGAATTATAAAAAACCCATCCTCGCCCAATTTCTGATATAAGGGCATAAATATCAAGCCATTTGATCGAGCTCTGACTTCCTTGCCATCACTATAAGCCAACAATTCATCTGTATATATTTTATCAAAATTTCTAAAGCCATTGACCATCATGAAATTTTCGTTCTTCGTAATGGAATAACGAAAATCGATTTGATAAAAATCATTTTTTTTTCCAAACGTATTAAGCCTTTGTTGGAAGTGATCAAAATTATCTATATCTTTCTTTTTTAGACATTTACCATAATAGAGAGCTAGCCAAATGAAAGCTTCGCAATTGTCAATTGACACTTCGCTAAAATGTTCCCCCGCTTCAAATCCTAAAGAAATATATCCATATTCATTCATAAATGTCAACAGAGGTCCGTTGAGGTATTCCTCTAAGCCTAAAATAACGGGAACCGAAAAATAACTGGAAAACTTTCTGTTGTTTAGAGAATCACTTATGGTAATAAAAGGCTGTGTTGGTGAAGAGGTCGTGTGCAGGTCAATAAAGTATTTCGTTCCTGGATGTTTAGCTATAATTTCTTTTACAATGCTATAGATGTCTAACAGCTCAATTTCCTCAGGATTATTTTCATCTAACCCTACTTTGACCTTATTTAATTTTTCTATGTTCCAAATTCTATTCAGGTCGACCTGAAGATATCTAACTTCTAAATCCAAAGCTTTTTTATTCCCATAAACGAAATATACATTGGCCTTAAGGGCACCACCTAACTCCCTCAGTTTTTTTAAGACACGTTTTGCAGCATGAACACCTGCTTTTTCATTACCGTGAATACCTGCAAAAAAAATAAAGGTCTGACCATCAATATGATTCAAAACTTTTCCGATGATCCTTTCACTATTCATACTTATTCTTTTCGATTGCTCGAAATCAATATCGTTTTTCAAAGTCATTTCTTGTAATTATACCAACCAGATCGCTATTATCAATAACGGGTAAGCAACCTATTTCATTTTCTATCATTATACTTTTAGCTTCTGCCATGGTTTTTTCCGGTGAAATTGTGATTAAGCGAGTAGCCATAATTTCGTGAGCGATAATTGGATCGTTTGTACCGGAATCAGTGATGTTATTTAATCTTGTATGCGTGATCAATCCTACCAATTTATTTGCCTTATTTACCACAGGCATATGATTGATATTTTTCCATTTCATTACTTTTTCAATCAATTCAACCAGGCTATTTTCGTTGACCACAAACAACTCTGTTGTCATAAATCTTTCCACCTTTTTGTTTAAAAAATCGCTTTTATTAAGCTCTTCTGCATTTACATCGGGCCATTCATTGATAGGTCTATTTAATCTTTGATTTTTGTAAATTTCATTCGTTAGGGCGAAATTAGCAGATTCTCTGGTCATTTTTTTTCTTAGGATCCTATGATTTTTTACCATCCAACTGCTACCCGTCTGTTGAGCTTTAATTCTGTTTTTGATAATTCCCAAATAAAATTCTATATCCTCCACAGATACATTTTCTTTTATTAAGCCCTTTTTAGAAATGGGTAGTAACTCTTCTAAAAGTAATTGAGATGCGGAAATAGACCTGCCAAACCAATCGAAACAAGTTTCCAATCCTGTTCTAGCTGCGCGAACGAAATTACCGCGCGCATCATCAAAATCCATCTTTGTTTGAAGATTGCAATATTTTTCGGGCAAACCTTTCATCAGTCCTATCCAGAAAGCCGCATTTGCTACCTCGTCAACTAAGGTCGGTCCAGCAGGAATATACCTGTTTTCAATTCTCAAATGAGGTTTACCGGCCGTAACACCATAACATAGCCTGTTCCATTTGTACAAGGTACCGTTGAATAAATTTAGCGCCGTCAATTTTGGAATATTTCCCGATAAAAAAATAGATTCAGAATTCTCATAGTCCTCCGAAGTTAAAATAGGAGAATATCTTGCCATATCATCCCTATATAACTCTAAAATAGAATCCTTGATCCAATTAGTCCCGAAAGCCACCCTCGCTTTTTGTTCTCGTAAAAGATAAGAGGCATTTCTGAGATCAACACTCTGTTGAAAAAGGGCTATTCTTGTTTCACTCCACAATTCTCTTCCCATTAAAAGCGGAGAATTAGTGACAACAGAAAGTACGGGTCCGGCAATGGCCTGTGCCCAATTATATTCATCGATCATTTTATTGGGATCCAATTGCAAATGAATTTGAAAGCTTGTATTACAAGCTTCAAACAAAATAGACCTATGCGTGACAATAAATTGATGAACACCTTTTATGTGTAGCTTAAACTCATTACCTCTAATTTTTCTAAGGATTTTATTGAGGGTTGTATACCTGTTTAAAGGGGTTATGTGGTCTAAATTGAGATTTTTTTGCTTAAGTGTAGGTAAAATCCCCGTTAAAATAATCTTTGTATCCTCCTCGGCAGCTGCCTGATAGGCTTCTGCCAAGTGCGATTTCAGGCTTGATTCAAGTTCCGAAAAACATCTACTTTTTAATTCGGCCGGCTGTGTATTCAATTCCAAGTTGAATAATGCCAGTTCTGTTGTGAAATAATTACGATCAAGACGTGATAATATTTTTAAAGACTTTTTGGTTGGATGAAAATCAAAGTCGGTTAAACACATTTCCTGCTCAGCACCTATTCTGGTAATACCGCTTTCAAGCATGTTTTTGTTAATCATTTGATCAAGTATTTCTAAATCACTCAACAAATGTGTTAAACATTCTCGTTGTGCCTCTAAACCAACAATTTCTTTAACGGTAAGTAAGCCCATAAAAAAAAGCATTCAATCTTTAAATATAAGGCTAAATGCTTTTGTAATTTATGACTATCGTCACTTTTAAGAATAAGTAAATAGCGGTTTTGAGCTCATCAACTCGTTCACCGTTTTTCCTACCCTATGAATCACATCCTCATCTTCGGGATGATTAATTACCTGATCTATAAGTGCCACAATTTGATCCATATCTGATTCTTTCAAACCTCTAGTAGAAACGGCAGCTGTTCCAACCCGGATACCTGAAGTGATAAATGGCGATTTATCATCAAAAGGAACCATATTCTTGTTTACGGTAATCTCGGCTTTCACCAAAGCATTTTCCGCCTCTTTACCGGAAATATTTTTATTTCGGAGATCAATAAGCATCATATGATTATCGGTTCCACCGCTTATAATTTGATAATCTCTCGCAACAAAAGCCTTAGCCATCGCAGCTGCATTTTTCTTCACTTGAATCTGATAATGTAAAAAAGAGTCACTCAATGCTTCCCCAAATGCAACAGCTTTCGCTGCAATAATATGTTCTAACGGGCCTCCTTGCATTCCGGGAAACACCGCACTATTTAACATGGTACTCATCATTTTCACTTCTCCTTTTGGCGTTTTTTCACCTAAGGGATTTTCAAAATCCTTTCCAAGCATGATCATTCCCCCTCTAGGACCTCTTAAGGTTTTATGTGTGGTTGTAGTGACAATATGGCAATGCGGCATTGGATCGTTTAAAATCCCTTTAGCAATCAACCCTGAGGGGTGAGAAATATCTGCAACCAATGTAGCCCCAACACTATCAGCAATTACTCTGAATCTTTCAAAATCAATATCTCTAGAATAGGCAGAGGCGCCGGCAATGATCATTTTTGGTTTAACTTTTGATGCAGTCTCTTGAATCTTATCGTAATTTAAAACACCCGTCTCCTTTTCTACTCCGTAAAAATGAGGTTTATATAATTTACCGGAAAAATTCACTGATGATCCATGAGTTAAATGTCCACCATGTGAAAGATCGAAACCTAAAATGCTATCTCCGGGTTTCAATATAGCCTGATAAACAGCCGCATTGGCTTGAGAGCCAGAATGAGGCTGTACATTTACATAAAATGCTCCAAAGAGCTCCTTAGCTCTATCAATCGCCAATTGTTCTACCTCATCTACCACCTCGCAACCGCCATAGTACCTTTTGCCGGGATATCCTTCAGCATATTTATTTGTTAATACCGACCCCGCAGCTTCGAGCACCTGCTCGCTCACAAAGTTTTCTGATGCGATTAATTCAAGTCCGTTTGTTTGTCTTTCTTTTTCCTGTCTGATTAAATCAAATATTTGCTGATCACGTTGCATTGTTACGAAAAATATTAAGTTTTGTTAAAATCGGTCAAAAATAGTAAAATCATTTTGCAAATAAGGATAAACTTATATATTTGACTATTAAAATGATTAACCATGAGCAATTCCCCCATAGTCAAAATTTCAGCTAATGATCCTAAAAGAAAATCCTGGATTAAGGTTAATTCTTATTCAGATTTTCCTATTCAAAATATTCCATTTGGTGTATTTATTACAAAACACGATGTCATCACCATTGGAACGAGAATTGGCAAAACTTGTATAGACCTTGCTGCACTTCATCAACTAGGTTACTTTGAAGGGGTTCCGCTTACTGAAGATATCTTTATGCAAGACAATCTTAATGATTTTATTGATGACGGCAGAAAGACATGGAGAGCGGTAAGAAATAGAATCGCCGAAATTTTTGACGAAAACAATCCTATTTTGCGAGATAACGAAAAGCACAGGGAGGAGATCTTGTTTGATGAAAAAGAAATCGAAATGCTCATGCCTATTTCTGTTAATGATTACACTGATTTTTATTCTAGCAAGGAACATGCTACAAATGTGGGCAGTATTTTTAGGGATCCTGAAAATCCATTATTGCCAAA
The DNA here is from genome assembly GCA_964631875.1 of uncultured Flavobacteriaceae bacterium. Lineage (GTDB taxonomy): Bacteria > Bacteroidota > Bacteroidia > Flavobacteriales > Flavobacteriaceae > Namhaeicola. Next base: position 4,642 of record CAZWAN010000024.1, on the reverse strand, counting down.
TTACCTTCATATTCCCATTGGGTACCACGGACGGAGTTCTTCAATTGTTATTTCCGGAACCACGATAAGACGACCTGCCGGTCAAAGAAAATCTAACGGGAAAAAGGAAATAACTTTTGGTCCCACCAAATCTATGGACTTTGAACTAGAGATGGCTTTTATTACGACTGGAGCAAATAAATTGGGAAAAACGATCCCTATTAACGAAACTGAACAATATATTTTTGGGATGGTCTTATTGAACGATTGGAGTGCTAGAGATATTCAGGCTTGGGAATATGCTCCACTTGGTCCGTTTTTGGGCAAAAGTTTTGCGACATCTATTTCACCTTGGATTGTCACCATGGATGCCCTTCAGCCTTTTAAGGTAGAAGGACCGGAACAAGATCCTAAACCACTTCCCTATTTACGTCAGACAGGAAAAAACAATTTTGACATTCATTTATCTGCTTCAATAAAACCGAAGGGAAAACAAGAAGCGGTGGTAACTGAGACCAATCTGAAATATATGTATTGGTCTATCTATCAGCAACTCGCCCATCAAGCTAGTAACGGCTGCAATATTTGTACGGCCGACATATATGGTAGTGGGACCATTAGCGGACCAAAAAAGGGAAGTTTTGGCTCTATGCTGGAAATTACCTGGAATGGTAAAGAACCTATAAAAATGAAAGATGGTACTGATCGTAAATTCCTAAAAAACGGTGATACAGTTATCTTGAGAGGTTATTGTAAAAATGATAAAGTTAGAATTGGATTTGGAGAATGCAGAGGTCTAATCAAAAAGACAAAAGAAGGCATTTAATCATAAGTTAATTTCCAATATATCATAATGAGAAGCGTATGTCAATACCTTCTCATTTTTTATGACCAAAACTTGAGGAGATTGATGTTTAATTTGAAACTTTTGCGCAATGGCATTTGAAACTTCTCTTTCCGAAATCACATTGACCAGATAAAACTGATCATCATGTATTAAACCCGTCAGTTTAGCTTCAAATTTTCTCAAAACGTTCGAACTTATCCCACAACGTGGACTATGTTTGAAAATAATAATTTCCTTCTTCCCACTCAAATTAACCAATTCATCCAATTGTGTAACCTTTTCTAGTTGCTTCCAATTGACCCATTTTTTTTCAGTATCTGTTCTGTCACCAAAGAAAAATTCTCTTAAACTCACTGCGCTAATTTTGACGACAAAAATAAACTAATTCATCTAGAGAAGTATAAGACATTTAGGCAGTTTTTCACTGTAAATCAAGTCATTTTGACCGATTTTAGAGCTTTACATCAGCTTGGAACACAATTTGACCATGTCCATTGAACCTTAAAAAGAAATAAATGAACTTTAATAATTTCACTATAAAATCGCAAGAAGCAGTGCAGAAAGCACAGCAAATTGCATACGGTCACGGACAGCAACAAATTGAAAATGCCCATTTACTGAAAGCAATTTTAGAAGTTGACGAGAACGTAACACCATATATCCTAAATAAATTGGGTGTCAATGTAGACCTATTTAAACAAACTCTTGAAAGTATTATCAAAAGCTATCCTAAGGTTGAAGGAGGAGAGATTATGCTTTCAAAAAATGCCAATAATACTTTAATGGAGGCCAATAAGATCGCCAAAGACATGAAAGACGAGTATGTTTCGCTGGAACACTTATTGCTAGCCATGTTAAAAGGTAAAGATGCGGCGGCTCAGTTGATGAAAGACAATGGGATAAATGAAAAAGACCTTAAACAAAGTATAGAAGAGCTGCGAAAGGGCCAAAAAGTTTCTTCACAAAGTGCCGAAGAAACATATAATGCTTTGAATAAATATGCCAAAAACTTAAACCAATTGGCTAATGAAGGTAAACTCGACCCAGTTATTGGACGGGATGAAGAAATCAGAAGAATTTTACAAATATTATCTAGGAGAACAAAGAATAACCCCATACTCATTGGAGAGCCCGGCACAGGTAAAACTGCTATAGCGGAAGGCCTAGCTCACCGAATTGTCAAAGGTGACGTACCTGAGAATCTTCAGAACAAGGTAATCTATTCTTTAGATATGGGAGCCCTAATTGCCGGCGCAAAGTATAAGGGAGAATTCGAAGAAAGATTAAAATCTGTGGTAAAAGAGGTAATCTCTGCGGAAGGAGACATAGTTCTTTTTATTGATGAAATTCACACTTTAGTTGGAGCCGGTGGCGGAGAAGGCGCAATGGATGCCGCCAATATCCTAAAACCCGCACTGGCAAGAGGTGAACTGAGAGCCATTGGTGCCACAACCCTAAACGAATACCAAAAGTATTTTGAAAAAGACAAAGCTTTAGAAAGAAGGTTTCAAAAGGTTTTAGTGGATGAACCGGATACAGAAAGTGCCATCTCAATTTTGAGAGGTATAAAAGAAAAATACGAAAATCACCATAAAGTTCAAATTAAAGATAGCGCTATTATCTCTGCCGTTGAATTGTCTCAAAGATATATAAGCGATCGTTTTTTACCGGATAAAGCGATAGATTTAATGGACGAAGCTGCCGCTAAATTGAGAATGGAGATCAATTCGAAACCGGAAGAACTCGATGTACTGGACAGAAAAATAATGCAATTAGAGATCGAATTGGAAGCCATTAAACGAGAAAATGACTTGGATAAAATGTCGAGTTTAAAAGAGGAACTGGCTAATTTGAAAGAAAAACGAAATGAGATCAACGCAAAATGGACAAGTGAAAAGGAAATCGTCGATAAGATTCAAGAAGCTAAAAAGAATATTGAGCAATATAATCTAGAAGCAGAAAGAGCAGAAAGAGAGGGAAATTATGGCCTTGTTGCTGAATTACGTTATGGAAAAATAAAAAAAGAAGAAGAAAAACTAAACGCACTTCAAAAGGATTTTGAAAAAAATCAGGAAACAGCCATGATCAAAGAAGAAGTGACCAGTGAGGATATTGCCGAGGTGGTAGCTAAATGGACAGGCATCCCTGTACAAAAGATGCTTCAAAGCGATCGAGTAAAATTGCTCAAGCTCGAAGAAGAATTACACAAAAAAGTAATTGGCCAAGACGAAGCAATTCAGGCCGTGGCAGATGCCGTAAGAAGATCACGAGCCGGCTTACAAGACAGTAAAAAACCAATTGGAACTTTTTTATTTTTAGGTACAACAGGTGTCGGTAAAACGGAATTGGCAAAAGCCTTGGCAGATTACCTATTCAATGATGAATCGGCAATGACAAGAATTGATATGAGTGAATATCAGGAAAGACATGCGGTGAGCAGGCTCATTGGAGCTCCTCCGGGATATGTGGGCTATGATGAAGGTGGCCAATTAACAGAAGCTGTAAGAAGAAAACCCTATTCAGTGATTTTGCTGGATGAAATCGAAAAAGCACATCCTGATACCTTCAACATCCTATTGCAGGTTTTAGACGAAGGAAGGCTGACTGATAACAAAGGTCGTGTAGCCGATTTTAGAAATGCCATTATCATTATGACTTCAAACATGGGGTCTGACATCATCCAAAATAATTTTGAGGATATGGACATGAACAATCGGGATCAGGTGATTGAGTTAACAAAAATTGAAGTAGTCAATTTACTGAAGAAAACGATTCGTCCGGAATTTTTAAACAGAATAGACGAAATCATCATGTTCACACCGCTTAACAAAGAAGAAGTAGCTCAAATTGTAAAATTACAGTTGAACATGCTTACGAAAATGCTTAAGGAGAAAAATATCGATTTTTCAGCAACACCTGAAGCCATTGAAAGTTTAACCGAAAAAGGTTTTGACCCGCAATATGGAGCACGCCCAATAAAACGAGTTATTCAACGAGAAGTTTTAAATGAATTATCCAAAGAAATTTTAGCAGGAAACATTTCCGCACAAAGCGAAATTTTACTAGATTCGTTTAATGATAAATTTGTATTTAGGAACAAGTAATATAGATTAGACACCTTTAATTAATTGTTGAAAAAATTTATCATCATAGACCCCGATCATTATTTGATCGGGGTTATTTTTTGTCATAATAATCTCATTATCAACAGTCAAATTGTCATTATATAAAGTTATTATACTGCCATATTTTCATTTTTTTTATTTGGCATTTTATTTGAAATATCAATTAAAATTTGAAATAATAACTTTAAAAACTATAATTATGTTAGTCAAAAGAAACCCCATATTCTCAACAGTATTTGATGAACTGTTAAATGATTTAGCCATCAAAACAAATGATGATTTTCGTTTTAAGACTCCGGCAGCGAATATCATAGAAAATGAAAAAGACTTTGTAGTCAATTTGGCTGCTCCCGGAATGAACAAAAAAGATTTTACAATCGATGTAGATGGCGATTTACTTACCATTTCAGCCGAAAATAAATCTGAAGATGAAGAAAGTAAGCCTAAATATACTTTAAAAGAGTATAATTTTACTACGTTTAAAAGAAGTTTTACTTTGCCAAAAGAACTTATTGACATCGAAAAAATTTCGGCCAGCTACAAAAATGGTGTATTGAGCTTATTGCTTCCAAAGGTTGAATTGCTTGAGCAAAAACCAAAGCTGATTGAAGTAAAATAATTCAAAATGAAATCAATGAAAAGCTGCTAATTTTAGCAGCTTTTTTTTATTAAAACAACAAGCAAAGTCCGC
>CAZWAN010000023.1:0-31977 GCA_964631875.1 uncultured Flavobacteriaceae bacterium | reverse complement strand
TTATGAATAAAGGCAAGATTTGGGAAGATTTATTTGAAAACGTGGCGTTTTTAGATCCGATTGAAGGTAACTCTGAAGTACTCTTTCGATCGAGTGCGAGAATTACTTTTACAAGGGTCATGCGTGTCGTCATTTGGATAGATAATTGCCTTGCCTTTCTTATGCCTTTTATCAGGGCTTCTATATGGGTTGGGTTTACCGGATTCAAACGCTTGTCCGCAGCTATTAATGTTACAATACTGGGTTTGCTACTTATAACAATCATTATCGCACTTTTAGAATGAAAAAGTTATTCTTGTTATTTGCCTTGCTTGTTTCGATAGTTTTAAAAGCCCAAGAAGCAGATAATTCTTGGTCATATACAGCCTCTGCTAATTTTTATTTTTTCTCAGATGACTTTATCATTTTACCGGAATTTATCGCCGACAAAAACCACCTGCATCTTGAGGGAAGATACAACTATGAAGATCTTAAAACAGCTTCAGTTTGGGCTGGATATAACTTTTATGGAGGTAAGAAATTCACTTATGAGATCACTCCAATGGCGGGTATCGTTTTCGGGTTGACTAATGGTATTGCACTTGGTTTAGAGTTTACATTCACACTTGGAGGTTTTACTTTTTATAATGAATCTGAACATCTCTTTGATTTAAAAACGGTGGAGAATAATTTTTTTTATTCATGGGCTGATTTCACCTTTACACCTGTTCACTGGTTGAATTTTGGTATTAGTGGCCAGCGTACGCAACTTTTTGAAACAGAATCAGAAATCCAACATGGTCTAGTTCTCGGCAGCACTTTCAAGAACTTTGATGCCTCTATCTATTTGTACAATCCGGAGCAAGATTCACGCTTTTTATTTCTCGCATTTTCTTATAATTTTTAGGTCGTCATCCAAGTATACTGTGATATTATCTTATGGAGATATCAAATCGTGTTGATACTTTATGTAAGTCATTTTTTGCACTTAGGACTGTCGTTGTAAAATTTTGATAATAGAAAAGCAAGGTTTTTTGTTTTATACAAGTTTTTTTCAGAATTAATTGCGGTTATCAATCTTGTTTAAGGCTAGGGGCTACCAATAGGTGAGCCATTCCTGCTTTGACACTTCATTAAAAAAAATGAGTTCTATTTTTGCTTCTGAAATTTGACGACTATCATGTCATACACTTTCTAGTCATTTATCTAATGATAAAATAGAGGCTTAAGTGATTTTTTATTTTTTCACCCAAATTTGAATGGATGTTTTATCTATAGAAATGTCAATTTCCTTATTGTTTTCAATGTTCATCAAATTATGGGATGATTTTATTCCGGCTGTAAGATTGATCTCTTCATTATTTCCAACTAATTTCCATTGCCCATTGGGAACTGGTATCATTTTAAAGGTATTTTTTGCCTCACCCGCATTGATCAAAACCATCACTTTTTTGTCAACAATATATCCAAGCATGCTTTTATCTTCCGGTAAGATCCATTGGTAATAATTCTCGGGCATGCGCTCGCTTACCCTAAAAACCTTTCCATATGGTGAAAGTCTGAAGGCGTTTAGGCCCTTCCAAAATGCAAGCATATTTTTATAGTCATTCGTATTTTCTTTTGTTGGCTGCTGACCTACTTGTTCCCACTTGAATTGATTTGCTGCTCGCAGATTATAGGTATCCCTTTTGCCATGAAAATAGTTCTTAATACCAGCTTTGGTCTCTTTTACAATTTCCATAAGCGGAGCGCTTGCTTTACTGCGCATCATTTCAGAGCCGCCATGGGTAACAATCGGACCAAGTGAAGTGTAGAGCAGGGTAGCCGCTATTTTATATTGCTCTTGGTCTACGGCCAGGCGACCATCAAAATCCCTGGTTCCAAACTGGTCGGCCAATGCAAAATTATCATGAATGTCTAGGTAATTAATTCCACTTAGCGGAGTTTTATCCTCTTTAAAAGTATTGGATAATCCTTTTAATACATTTTCTCGTTCCTCGAATTTTCCACCTGCCCAACCGCGGTCATTTTCCTTTGAGTTAAGTTCAAAAACCGGTCCTTTGAATGCATTTCTGCTATCGTCCTGAAAAAAAGTGATTGGCGCATCTTCTTTGTACCAATCCCAATCCGGATTGTTTTCATAATTGGGGTCATTAGATCCTATCCATGCTTCTCCGTACAAAATCTTGTCCTCGCCAATAGCGGTTTTTAGGGCCGTTAACGTTTGTTGGTCAATTTGTCCTGCCAGATCTATCCTAAAACCATCTACTCCAAATTCTTCAATAAATTGCAGGCATTGATCTATCAACCATTTTTGCGTCATGGGTCTATTTTCCGTTTTTACTTCATTTCCGTATTCACCTATATGGTTAAAATCTTTCGTTCGGTAATAGTAAAGTTTATCAATGGCATTGAAGTTAAAATACTGCTGTTTATCCGTCATGTTTTCAGCAGTGTGATTGGGTACTATATCAATAATTACCGCAATACCTGCCTTGTGAAAGGCTTGTACAAGGTCTCTGAATTCTTCTCGTTCTTTACCCGGTTCGCTGCCTTTTGTCTTATACCTCGATTCGACAGCCATCGCATAGGAGGTTCTGTAACCCCATTGATAGTTTTCTTCATTGATACCCTGACTGATCATATACTCGTCGTCTTTAAAAGAGGCGTACCAATCGTCTGTTGGAAATTGACTAAATTCTTGAATGGGTAATAAGTGTAATACATTGATCCCAAGATCTACCAGGTAATCAAAGCCTATTTTTTGACCATTTTTGTTTTTGAGCCCCTTTATGGTCATTCCTTTAAAAGTCCCTTTGTACTTGTTTTCAATGGGCAAAAGGTCTGTAAAATCCTGAACATGCACTTCGTACGCAATGACATCTTCCATTTTTGGGATACCATTTTTTAAAGGTTCAGCAGGACTTGTTTTCTCCCAAATTCTTCCTTTTCCCCAAGTATCGTCGCTTACACGCGTATAAGGATCGTTAACATGTACCGGGTTAGTATCATAAAAATGATTGCCCGGATCCCGGATCCCATGAATGGTAAAGTCGTAATAGATACCATGAAGGTTTTCCGGAAATTCAATTTCCCAGACTCCCTGCGAATCTTCTACCATTGGTCTAGACTCATACCAGGTGGTATCATCTTTTCCTTTGTAAAGGTATACGTTTACTTGTTCTGCTCTTGGTGCAAAAAGTCTGATGTAAGTTTTGCCTTGATCGATTATTGCTCCGAGTTCTTTATTGGAATAGGTTTCTCTAAACCATCCATCAAAAGAGCAATGCGTTTTCCACTGTTTGGACGGCACCTCAAGAAAATACACCTTTTTTTTATTTAAGGGTTTTTCAGGAGTAATAAGTGTTGATGTTGCGCCATTTGGAAGAACGCTGCTGACTTGTATTGCGTTACCAAAAGTATCTGTAATCAAATAATCTGCAGGGTCTAAGCTTCTGTTAGCACTTATTTCAGCCCAAATTAAATTGTTGTTTCTTAATTCAGCCGTTAAGAATATTTCCTGTTTTAAAAAGATCAGGTTACCGTTAGACTTATTCTGAGCTTCAATAGGAGGTTGCAGCCATTCTCCATCATTGATGCGAAATTTGAACGGAGAGTTGGGTTTTATCATGGAAAATTCTTTGTTTTCAACTGCCAACAGCCAAAGAGAACCTTCTTTTTTTAACTCCCATTTTTTTACATCCAGGTTTGTGTCCCAATTTCTGAAGTCGCCGGTCACAAATACTTTAAACGGTTTTATGTGATAGAGGTTTTCGTCAAAAATAAAATGAACAGTATCGTTCGCAACGGCATAGCCTTGAAGTTTTTGCTCAGGGGTAGGCGATTGGCTACGGACCGCAGAAAATACTAAAAAGAAAAAAAAAGTTAAAAAGATCATGTTTATTCTCATAATACTTGATTTAAATATTAGATCTATTGATCTTATAAAAATTTGACCATACTAAAAATTCTATTGTTTCAATTCTGTGTCGATTAAACCAATTAATTCTTCCACTTTTTGTTTGACCGCATGAATCGATTCGTTTAGGTTTGTACAATTTTCCGTGCAAACAATTAAGTTGTTTTTAAAATCTCTGTTAGACCTCAATTTCTCGTAGTCAACAGGTGTGTATCCATTTTCTCTATTGTTATCTAAAAAGAAAAATAATTGGCGCATATTGGGTCTGAAAAAGGCAATTACGTTATTCATGAAGTTAGAAATGGAAAACTCTATTTCATTGTACTCCATGTTGTACAGCTTTAGTATCCTCGACTTTAATTCGGGGTTTCGTATCATCTGAAGGCCGGCATTTTCCAATGCTTTATAAGACGTAATTTCGTAGGTAAAATTTTTACTGTACATCAGCGTATTGAACTTTATATTCATAGAATCATTATAGGTTGGACTTTGGTTCAAAAATTTTTTGATATCCGCAATGTTCGCGAGGTCTAATTCTGTTTGATTAATGATAGGTTCTATTTGATTTTGAATATCTGATACCAAAGAGTTTCTCAAGTTCTTTAATAGTTGAATTTCTATGGCTCTATCCTTTCTATCCTGATTCCAGTTATTGATCTGCAAGGCGATCAAAATTCCGATCACCACCAGGATAATTTCTCCAATGGCATATTTTATATATTTTCCTACTTTATTTTCCATCAGTAAATTTTGTCGAATTTGTCTAAAGAATTTGATCATAAGGCATAGTTTTTCAAGGCGGAAGCTTTTAAGCAATAGAGTGGTGGTCAAATGAGCTAGATTTCCCTATTGAACGACCATACAATTTGAGCCTAATAAAATTCTTTAATTTCCTCCATGTAGGAAAGATAGTAAATTACCACAAATTCTGATAGACAGATCAATTAACCAAAATTGTTAGAAGCTGCATTATAATATCTTTTTCAAGAGAGGTGTGGTCAGGCCGGTGTAATTTTGCCGGGTTATTGCCCCTTTATCATTGGTTAATCATTTTTCTAATCAAGGCAATCTGTCCTAAATGATAATAACTGTGTTCTATCATACCGTCAATATTTCGTAAATAACTCCCGTATTTTTCTTCCACGAAATCCTCATTAAGTTGTTCTTCGGTCATTTTTTCTATTAAACCGGCAAGTTTTTCCGTGTCGTTCCAAAATGTATTCTTAAATACTTCCCATTCTTTTTCTGAATCAATAGGAGGAAAATCAAAACTATATTGATCTCTAATTTCAAGTTTGCCATACTCAAATACATTTTTTATTCCGGCAATGTAATAATGAATATGCTGGGCCAAAATTGAAATTGTATTTACCGACCTAACTTTTTTTGTCGCGATTTTCCAATCTAAACATTCTATCTGGTCTTTAAAATTAGTATGAGCAATCCATGTTCCATTTAAAATTACTTCTCGAAGTCGGTTTGCCAGTTGTTCACCTTTTGTCATATCAAAGTTCTTCATATTGTTCTACAACAAGGATTGATCTAAGCGCAATTATATTTTTAAATTAAAAGATTTTTGGTTTAGAATTGGAAAAAGCAATTAAATATAGATACGAATGAAGTAGAATTCGCATCAATGAGCTCAGTAAAAATGATCACCAAATAGCCGCTTTACTGTGGTGGGCTGGTTTTCATTTTAGCCAATTTTTGAAAAATTTTTAAGACTTTGACCTATTCTGCTGTAGTTGGATCAATTATGGTTGATACTTTGCTCACACTATTCGCAGGGAAACCTCCTTGTTTTGCATGTTCACGTACCATTTCCTCATTTGGCGCATTGTAAATACAATAAATTTTGTCTGTTGTCACATAGCTATGAACCCATTGTATTTTTGGTCCTAATTCATTTAAAACTCCACATGAGGTTTGTGAAATCCCCTTTAACTGCTCGGGAGTCAACTCACCGGCGCCAGGAATTTCTCTTTCAATGACATATTTAGGCATAATCTTTACTATTTGTTCCTACTCCTGAGGTTTTTCGGATTTACCCCGTTTTTTGAAATGGTTTCTGGACTCCATTTGGTATATCATAAATGTATAAAAATTTTAAATAGATACAAACGAACTCAAAGCGCTTTTGAACTTGATTCATTTCCGGAACCAGCAACAGGATCATTCAGCTGCAGAAATCAGTTTTTAATATATGGTTTTTTTGAGTGGCTCAAACCTTAAGCGTTATGAACATTGAATTTATTTGGTTTCTTCGAGTCCAAAGCTAAATGTGGTCCAGAAACTCTCCCAATCTGTATCATTTTTATCGCGTGATTCTATCATATGAGTGGCATGAAAGAACCAAACGCCCTCTCTTTCCAATTTGAAAGAGCATAAACCTTGTTCATCTGTTCTGGAATATTGATAAATGGCCGATTCGTTTCCTGTTCTGTTTCGTGCGGTTATTACTTTGTTCATTAGTGGTTTGCCCATAAATAGTACTTTAGCACTAATCCAGTCGCCTTTTTTCAATTCGTAAGGATTTTGAAGCAGGACAATCTCAAAATGATGTCCTACTACCGTTTTGTATATTTCGTCGTTTTGTTTTGGATTGCTCTGTATTAGCGTTTTTATGTAGCGGGTATATCTTTCCGATTGCTCATGCTTAGGGTTATCCTTTATTTGGATGTTCTCAATGTTATCTGTTTTCAGATAATTTTGGAATTCGTCATTTGGTAATATAATCCGGTCATAATCGCGTTCCATATGGATCAATCCCAAACCTTTGAAGTCTACATTCATTTCCAAAACCGGCAATGAGCCTTCTTGTGCTGTTGCCAAAAGATCGGTTTTACCTTTTTCATTGATCATTTCAAATTTTTTGGTGATCGACTTTTGGACAGGTCGTTCCAACTCGATGTTAAATCCGTCAGACACGAAAAGATGCAGTTCTAATTTTTCACCTTCTTTCAAGATAAAATGATATGCGAGTAAAACATATTCGTGAGCGAATACGCTTATCGCTAAAAAAAATGTCATAAGAACGGTCATTCCTTTTTTCATCGGTTTAATATTTTGCCTTATTAATAAGTTTCCTTTACAACTCGATTCGAGTTACCAGAATTTTTATACCTCACATATGATACAATTGTCTTCATTCCATCAAAAATATAAAATTGTTCCTAGTATATAATTGGGGATCGACACGGCCGCTATAAAAATTGATATTTTTTGACTTGTTTGTTCTTTTGATCCTTTTGAGAAAGGAAGGATTAGGGGATCTATTTATATTGTAACAGAGTATTTTTGAGGATTCTTTTCATTTCCTCTACTACGCTAACAGGCTCAATTACTTTAACGGTATCCCCAAAAGACAAAAGCTGATCTATGAGCTCATTATTGGGTTTTAGGAACAGTTCAATACGAAATTCATTTTCATCATCTATCAGGATGTTTTGGGAGCTGTGTAATTTCAAGGATCGAACGTAATTGCCTCGCAAAGGGGTAAAGGAAAGCACAATGCGCTCTACTTTTTCGTCAGGGATCATGATGCCGATGAGGTGTTTAAAAAGACTAGCCGGCACTATTTTTGGATCAGGTACAAAAGTCTCGGCTTTAAGGTTGAGCTCCTCGATCCTGTCTATTCCAAAGGTTCTTATTTCATTCAGGTCCGAGGGCACGGCCATGAGGTACCAGCGGTTCTTGAACTCGCGCAAAGAATAGGGTTTCACGATATAGGGCGTGCGCAGGCCGGTAAAATAATTGAGGTGGGTAAAGGTTATTTCTTGTTTGTTGCGTATGGCGTAGAGCAAAGTTTTAAGGTGTTTGACTCCTTCAAAATTGCCCATGCTATCAAAAGAGATATAGTTTAACAGGTCTTTCCCTTCAGAAAGTGTGGTGACCAGCAGATTGGCTGTATTTACAATCTCAAGAAAATTTGCGAAAGATTCTATATTCTCCGGTAGACTACTGTCTTTATCAATAAAATATCCTTTACCATGTTCATAGATGATCTCGATTCCAAAATCGTTTCGGATAGTCTCCAGATCACGTTGTAAGGTTCTGGGAGAGATATAGATATCGTGTTGGTTAAGGTTTTTGTCGATCTCATCAAAAGTGCAAAAGGACTTGCTTTGCAGTTTGTCTAAGATAAGTTTGTAACGCAGGTATTGCAGGGTTTTGGACATAGAAATTTTATTTAGTAGCAAGTTACCATTAATAACGACATCATTTGGCGTATGGGGTAAAAAAATACGCATGATCTTTTTTTAAGAAAGAAAGATTTCGTAAATTTAATAGTGGTCCTTTAGTCATACTGATATGCAAAAGGTCAGTAAAATATCGCCTTTTCTTATACGTTTTCTTCTATACTTGGTTGTTGGTTCTACTTATGCGCAAATTCCACCTTTATCAGATATGACAGGAATTTCGGGCACTAAATTCTATTGGGGTATTTCCTTTGAACCACGGGGAAATATTAGGTCTTTTAAACAAGAATTATTTGATTTTAAATTGGGAAATGAAGGTATAATTAGAGGAAAGAATCTGAGTCCGAAGGGTGCATTGTTACCTATAAGTATGGGATCTGATATTTATGTTAAATACGATGTTTATGGAGATTTAATAGAAGAAAAAGTAAATGGCCAGATCATTCAATATATCAATGTATTAGATGCGAACGGAAACTTAGTTGAAAGGAAGGGATATTTTGATTTGGATAAAGATGAGGAACCTTATATTAAAATAAATTATGCTTATGATGCTTATGGCAATTTAATGGAAGAAATTGTAGAATCGCACAATTATTATAAAAAACAGACCTACCAATACAATACAAACGGGAATATTGTTCAGATTGAATTTACTGAGTTATTTGGAGGTAGATTTGGTGAATTTGTTACTTATGTGGTTCTTGATGTGGCATTTAGTTTGATTTTTAATCTTGAGTCCGATTATGATTCCTACGAATCGAGTATACCCAACAATAGACATTTAAAAATTTTAAGATCATATGATGACAATGGAAATTTAGCTGAAGAGAGTATCTATTCCATTTTAGCAAATCAAAAGCTTCCTGAAAAATTTATTGAAAAGAACCTATATGATTACGATACGTTAGGAAATATAACCGAAGAATCTAAAATCGTTGGTATTGAAACTTTTTGGAAAGGCGATATAAAACAGAAATTACACCTTAAAGCAAAACATATTTACGATGACCATGGATACAGGATTGAATCCTCATTGGATTACCCCATTTCAGGTACAAAAACAACAGCGAATTATATCAATAATTACAAAGGTGATCGAATTGAAATAAATGAATATGTAAAAGGTGTCAGCTATACCGCTAAGTTTGAATACGACAGGTATGATAATTTTACAAAATTGTATATTTTCAAACAGGATAAACCACAGTATATGTTCGAGCGGGAAATCGAATATTACGAATAAAGTTTTATTCAAAACAATGTTTCATATTTTCTATGGGTTCATAAGTTCTAATATAGTGCTTAACTTGATCCTCAAAGATGCCATTGTTGTATCTCCTTACCTCTTTCAAAACATCTCCTTCAATGGTAAACCTCGTGGTCGTATTTTGATCCATTTTGATGATCAATTCATCCTTTGAATTTTCGATGATCTTGAAGATCCCTCCATTTCGAGCGTCGTTGTTTACATAGTTATCCCCATAACAGTTATCATCAAGAAAAACATGCCAGTATTGCAAATACTTATTTCGGTCATTATTGAATTTTAGGTAATCATACTGGTTCGTCCCAACCGAATATGCCCATTTTGTGCCGTCGTATTCTTTAAAAAAACTGGTTGACATGTTATTTTCCTCTTCAGATGATGTGCAGCAAACAAAAGTAAATAGCCAGAAAAGCACATTGAACGGGATGAGTTTATGTTCAAGAATTTTTCTCATTGAGAACCCTATTTTGAATTCCATTAAATTTAATGACTTAATGTTGACAGTTCATTGATTTAAGTCAACCATTTTATTGACTGGAGTCATTTTTGGACAACTCATGGAAAGTGTAATGATTGATTTTTGAAAAATTTCAATAAGAACTTTATTACGACAAGCTTTGGCGTATGACCTTTCTAAATTTGTTTTGTAATCTTACATCCCCTTACCATGAAAAAAGAAAATAAAAAAGTAAAACGTGTGCATTTTGCACATTTCCCTCTAGCCGGTTTCAGTTATTACGAAGGCGTATTTGCCTTTGAGCAACTCAAAGTTGGTACTGAATTGATTTTAAAACCGGAGCCTTCAAACCATTATGATAAATACGCAGTTGAGATCTTTTACAAGGATCTTAAGCTGGGTTTTATACCGAGGGGTGAGAACAAACAGATCTCGAAGTTATTGCAGGTGGGTGTAAATTGTTTTGAAGCGAGGGTGCAGTGGGTAGACGGTCAAGCACATCCTGAGAATCAGGTAGGTGTAATCTTGTATGTGCTTGGGGAAGTTGCCTAGAAAAAGAAATAAAATTTAAGACCCTAAAAAAGTTCTGGTAATAAGCATATTTTTTATTCACCGAAGGTCAATATTACTTCATGAGCATTACAAGTTATACCTGATAAATAAGTGCATTGATATTCATTCCGGCTCCTACCGAGGCCAATAGTATGATGTCTCCTTTATTTATTTTATGGTCTTTCAGTGCTCCTTTCAGGATGAGGTCGAAGAGGGTAGGTACCGTGGCTACAGAACTGTTTCCTAGTTTATGTATACTCATCGGCATAATCCCCGAAGGGATCACTTTGTTGTATAGTTTGTAAAATCGTTCTATGATCGCCTCATCCATTTTTTCGTTGGCCTGATGGATGAGTACCTTTTTGATTTGGTCTATGTCGACCCCGCTTTTGTCTAATGCCACTTTCATGGCTAATGGCACGTGGGTCAGGGCAAACTCATAGATCTTCCGTCCAAACATTTTTATATACTGGTTGTCTTGTGATACATTTGGATTATACGAACTGCCATTAAACAAATAATAGACCTCTTCAAGAGCAAAGGTTTGGGCTGCATAGGCAATGATGCCTTTTTTTAACGTATCATTCGCCTCGATCACACAGGCACCGGCACCATCAGAATAGATCATGGCATCTCTATCGTATGGGTCAACCACCCTCGACAAAGTTTCAGCGCCAATGACCAGACATTTTTTTGCCAGTCCGGCCTTGATAAAAGCGTCTGCCTGAATGACACCCTGCAACCAACCCGGACAACCAAAGATCACATCATAAGCTACACAGTTGCTATTCTTTATTTTTAGATTGTGTTTCACACGTGAAGCGATGCTGGGCAGCATATCGCACGCAGTATGGCCATAATTCACATCTCCAAAATTATGCGCTACAATTATGTAATCTAACTCTTCGGGATCCACCTTTGCCTTTTCTATGGCCTCTTGGGCAGCATATGTAGCAATATCACTATTCTTTAATTCTTTCTCTACATACCTTCTTTCCTCAATACCTGTAATGTCTTTGAATTTTTTGAGGATCACCTCATTGGAGTTGGGAAGCTTTGTTCTTGCTTCACTATAAAATTCATTCGACAAGAAATCTTTGTTCTTTTTAATGAGTGTTGGAATATAGCTGCCTGTTCCTGTTATGATGTTCTGCATGCAAAGTGTGCTAATATGTGAAATTGGTCAAATTTTATGAATCTTGTAAAATTAGGGAATTAAGTGCGAGCAAAACGCTATTTATTTATTAATTTAAGGCCCATTTCTTTAATTTTTTACTTTACCAAAGTATGTGGTGTTCTATTCAAATTCAATCCCTATACTATTTGCTCAATAAAAATTTCTTTATTCCTCAATTTCTTCGATATGCAAGAGATGCATTAACCGATGGGCGAATGGGGCAAAGAAGATTGCCACTGTGCTCAGAAAAATGACACCGCTAAAAATGGCGTAAATAGAGGCGAATAATTTGGCAGAATCGGTTACCAGCTCATTTACCGGCCCCATTCCTGTCAGAATCATCGAGGCATTGTATAAACTGTCTATCCAACCCAGATCTGCAATAAAGTGATATCCAAAAATACCCATGCCCAGGGAAACGGCCAATAGAGAAATGGCGAAAGCCGTATATTTAAATACACGTTTGGCAAAATCTTTGGGAGGAAGAATATTTTGGTTTTTCTTTTTTTTCATAAGTCGTTTGGCACATGAATAGCATAAAGATAAAAACTAATTCTCTCAAAATATATTTACCTCTTCTCCATTTCTTTTTACATTACTATCTGGAAAAAGGATCTAACAGAAAGCATCCCACAAACAATAGAATGAGTTTTGTATTCTTGTTTCTCCACTCTCAAATAGAAAATTTAAAATTTCAGTTGCCGACTGTCTGCTCTTGTTATGGATAAGCGCTTTTTCATAGTTTAAATTGACTTACCCTAAATTTTATGATCTCAACGATCAGTTCTTCCGGTAAGGGCTCATTAAGCGGAAACTGTACAGAGCCTTTTCCATGTTTATAAGAAGACAATTTTTCTTTGAATTCTTGATTTCCTGAGGGTGTTGCATAGAATCCGATATGTTTGGCGAATGCGCCAAAATAAAGCAAAGGTTTTCCTTTTATCTTGTATGCCGGGATTCCGTAGGAAATACTTTCTACAGCTTCAGGTGCATGCAGCTTGATCAGTTTTCGCATGATATTTAGTTTTTCCGCCATCTCTTTTGGAAATCCAGATCGATATGCCTCAAAAGTTGTGATGTCTTTTTTCATTTCTCTTGTATTACCTTTATTCCCTTATCGATCTAACAATAAAGCATTGGCATGATGGCTTATGTAAAGTTAGGCTGATATATTCCATTAAAAAATTTCAATCGATCTATACGAATGCTTACAATTTATATATTGATCCAATAAGTCAGTTTGACAATCAAGGTCCTTGTTCCGGGAGAAACGGGTGTGGTACCGTAATTACTGTTATAAACAACAAACAGGTCTGATAAGGGTTTGAACCTCCATTGCAATCTGGAGTTAAAACCAAAGGCCTCATCGAGGCTATTATATTGTACATAAGTAGACCAAAACAAGTTCTTGGTGAATGTCACATCAAATTTAGGACCGATAAATAAGATGGTCTTTGTTTCGTAAGGTTCGGGCAGGGTCACATAATTCACGCTCGATTTTAACGAAGCCGTAAAATAGGGTTGAATTCTCAATCCCATGTCTGCCAATAAGGAATATTTCTCTCCATTAAAAAATTGCCCAAGGTCTGTTCTTAGTCTATAGCTAAATGATTTTCTAAGATCGGACTGAAAGGTAAAGTCAAATTTGGTATAACTGTAATCGGTAAAAGCGGGTAGGGGAACACCATCTGAACGAGTAGGGTCAAAATCTTCCAACAGATAAGTATAACTATGGTTAACGGCCATTTCTATGCTAGATTGATTGTTGAATCGAATTTGATATTCCAGATCGACCATACCATCGGTTAAGAGAAAATCCCTGTCGGGGCTCCACGTTAGGTTGCTTCGTAATTCCAGGGTGTGTGTGTTTACGGAGGAATTGATTGGGTAAAAGATTCTGGTTGCCACAGGATCTACCGTTAAAATATCCTCTCTTCGAACGAAACCCAGATCGGCCTGAAAATCTTTGCCAATATAGGTAGAGCCCAAATTGAATTTCCAGAATCGTGTATTGTAATCCAAAAAACCACCCGAAGAAAAAGATTCGCCATCATCACCCGGTACGAACGATTTGTGTACATAGGCCTTTCCCGACCAGATATTACTGTCGGTCAGTAAATTGAAGTCAAGACCCAATACCCGATTATAAGATTCCTCCTTAACAAGAAAATCGGGATCATTGGTTACTTGTCTGTTCACAAAGATGAAACCCAGGTTCGATCTGCCTAAAACCTTTTGTTGAAGGGCAATCACGGCATTGTTATTGGTCGGGATCTCGTTATTTTTATCTTCGGCTGTTTGTATATCGAGAACACCGATTCTCAATTTATCTGTTAATTTTCCGCTCAACCGGGCCCCGGCTAGGATAGAGTTTTCTATATTTTCATCTTCCAGGTTTTTGGCAATCCCTATTCTTCTTGAGAAAAAAGGGTTGGCCGACTGGCCATTTCCAAAGTTTCCAAAGAGATCGGCATTATCAATAAAGAACTGCCTTTTTTCGGGTAAAAAAGCTTCGAAGCGAGTTAGATTGACCACTTGTTCGTCTACTTCGACCTGCGAAAAATCGGGATTAAATGTGAGATCGAGGTTCATACTATTCCCAATCGGAATTTTGGCGTCTCCACCAATATTGAAAGAATTATCGATTTGATCAAATTCATAGTCCTTATTCAAACCACCAGAAACATAAGGGATTACGGCAAAAGGAACACGTGTTTTATCCAAAGGTCTTTCAAAGACCATATCCCCTGCATAAGCGAGACTGATCAAACTCTGATTTTGTGGGGTATTAATCCAAATACTCTGTTCATTGGATTGCGTATCGAACCGATAAGCATTGAAACGCCATTTTGTTTCTCCTTCTCTGAACTTGAAACTCGCCAGTGGGATTTTCATCTCGACTATGTAAAAATTGTCGTATACTTTGGCAACATTCTCCCATTTTACATCCCAGCTATCGTTAAAATCTTCCACTCGGGCACCACCTCCGGACAATAGTGCTTCGCGCTGTACCCCTTCCGAATTTGTACCGAAAACAAAGGCAGTATTTCCGTCGTTAAAAGTGTCAAAGATCAGCGTGATATTATCGTTTCCTCTGGCCCTAAAATCTCGTTTTAAGGAGGGCACAATGAAATCATTGCCAATTGCTTCTACTGCAATACCTATATACAAGTATTTTTTGTCGAATAACATTTTGATTTCAGTCCTATTCGAACTCAGTACCGAATCTGTTGGGAAATGTTGCCAGAAATCCTTTGCGGGTTCAGCTTTGGACCATTGGGGCTCCGTTAATAAACCGTCAAGTGTTATGGGTTGTTCTGTCCAATAAACCATCACCTTTTTTTCTTGTGCATGGCTGACAACAACAAATAATAATAAAAGAATTCCCCCGTATAATTTTATCATAAACCTTTTCCTAAGCGGGAATAAAGATA
This sequence comes from uncultured Flavobacteriaceae bacterium, assembly GCA_964631875.1. Classification (GTDB taxonomy): domain Bacteria; phylum Bacteroidota; class Bacteroidia; order Flavobacteriales; family Flavobacteriaceae; genus Namhaeicola. The sequence continues at coordinate 16,990 of CAZWAN010000023.1, read as the reverse complement.
ATGGAATGGATGATATTTCAGGTAAAAAAGCGACTTCTTTTATTCCTATAAAAGCGACTTCACAAATGATTGAAATCTCAATTTGGGCTATGATTCAACACATGAGTCAGACAGGATCGATTCGGTTGTGTAATAAGCTATAAATCAGTGCCAATACATTTAATGATCTATTCAGAATTAATTTCTTACCATTTTTAAAACAAGGGTTCTATCTTTTCTGCTATCGTGCGTTGTATGACTACGTTGAAGTGCAGATCGTATCTTCCGAATTTTGCATTCTTTATAATGAAAAAGTCCTTGTCGAGGAGAATAAGCCAGAATGATGAATTTAATTTAATTCGACCATTGTTGATGGATCTTTTTCATCGGTACTTATCGCTTTTTGATTACTACCAGAATTCAGAAGTAATTTTTTAGATAAAACTCAGCAAGAATCCAAGAAGAGAACCCCCTATAACAATAAATGCACTATTTAATTTTTTGAAAACAAAAACAACGATGATACTGATGACGGCAATCAAAATAGTTCGCCAATCGGTTAGCGTATCTTTTGCCATTTCTAAACAAACGAAAATGATAAGTGCTACGGCAGAGACATTTACCGCATCTAAAATAGCACCTATCATATTTGATTTTCGCATTTTTGGAACAAGAGGGTTTAAGAGCAGTACGAAAATGAAAGAGGGTAAAAAGATACCTACCGTAGCAGCCAAGGCTCCTGAAAAACCGTTCATTTGCCAACCGATGAATGTAGCAGTAGACAGGACAGGTCCCGGTGTTATTTGACCCACTGCCACTGCATCGATTAAGGTTTGTCTCGTCAGCCAGCCATTGGACACCAATTCTGCATCTAAGAATGCAAAAAGGACATATCCACTACCGTAAAGAATGGCACCTATCTTTAAAAAGATCAGAAATATTTTGAGGCTACCCATTGTTACGGGATCAGTTGCCTGGAACAAGAATAAAGGGACCAAACTTTTCGTTATGGTTTTTGTGCTTTTAAATAAGTATAACACAAAACCCAAAAAACCACCGGTAAAAAGGGCCACAATTTCATTAAGTCCTAAAAAACATGCGAATAAAGTGATCAAACCTATTATAGCCAGTTCTATATTTTTCCCTGCTTTTTTTCCGAGCCTAAAGGCGGCCATAGCAATGATGGAAATGACTGCCGGTTTAATGCCATAAATATAGGGTTCTACTTGTGGTAGTTGACCGAATTGTTGATATAGCCAGGCAAAGATGGCGGTGATGAAGACAGCCGGGAAAATAAAACAAATTCCCGCAACTAAAAGTCCTTTCCAACCTGCTCTTTCATACCCGCAATGCATGGTCATTTCTGTTGAATTTGGCCCCGGAATTAGATTGGTAGCCCCTACTAGATCGAGAAAATGTTCTTGAGATATCCATTTTCTCTTATTTACCACCTCGTCTTCCATCATCGATATATGAGCTGCCGGACCACCAAAAGAAATAGTGCCCAGCTTCAAGAATAATTTAGCAATCTCAATGAGTTCACTTTTTTGGCTCATATATAAAATTTACATGATTCATCACCAACGAATAATTTACGGAAATGATCAATCTTGTTTGAATTTTTGGTTTATTTAGTAAAGTTCATTGTTTTAAATTTTCCTTTGCTTTTGCGAATCCTGCACATGACAACTTTGTATTCCGGACACATGGCCTCACTATCATGGACATCACTTGTTATGTTGTTCAGCATGATCTCGGGAAAATGAAAAGTTGAACTAAACACACCAGGTCGCACTTCATCTGTGATATAGGCTTTGATATCTACCTTACCTCTAGCCGATTCAACGCAAACCATTTGTCCGTCTTCAATTAAGTTATCTGCGGCATCTTTAGGGTGAATCATAAGAACATCTTCTGTCAGAATATCAATATTTCCTGTTCTGCGCGTCATTGTACCACAATTGTAGTGTTCTAGTTCTCTGTTCGTGGTAATGATATATGGAAATTCTTTTGAATGAGTTTCTACTTCCTTACTTTCCTGCCAGTTCATAAAAGTAAATTTCCCCTTACCACTGCTTCTTTTAAACGACTGTAAATGGAGTATTTTCGTATCGATTCCTCCTTCATCAACTGGCCATTGCAATCCGTTATCTGTAAGATTTTCCCATGTAACCCCGGCGAAAAATGGTACAATTTGAGAAATTTCTTTCAACATTCCTTCGGGTGTATATGGAGGCTGAGGGTATCCCATCCGATTCATGATATCAACCAATATTTCACCATCAGACTTGGTGCCAGGAAGAGGGTCAACTACTTTATTTACCCGTTGAATTCTTCTTTCGCCATTGGTAAAGGTTCCGCTTTTTTCTAAAAAGGATGTTCCCGGAAGAATAACGGTAGCGTATTTGGCCGTTTCTGTCATGAAAATTTCCTGAACGATTAGCAAATCGAGATTTTCCATGGCCCTGATCACTTTTTGCGTGTTCGGATCTGTTTGCACCACGTCTTCACCAATAAGCCAAAGGGCCTTTAAATTTCCGTTAATTGCAGCATCGAACATTTCCGGAATTTTATATCCAACATGGCTAGGGACTTTTGAATTGTAAAAAGTGTTATAGCGTGCATTGATCTCAGGATTTGTCACATCGTAGTAACCGGCTCCTTGATGTGGCTGTGCACCCATATCTGCGGCACCTTGTACGTTATTTTGTCCGCGTAAAGGGTTTACACCTGCTCCTTTTTTTCCAACATTACCTGTAATCATGGCTAAATCAGAAATAAGTTGGACCGTAAATGTTCCTTGCGAATGTTCTGTTACTCCCAAGCCATGAAATTCCATAGCTGCATTGGCACGGGCATAGACTAAACTGGCTTGCCGAACGAGCTCTTTATCTACTCCGGTAATTTGTTCCAATTGATCTATGTCTAGTTTTAAGATCTCCTCTTTAAATTCTTCAAAACCTTCTGTTCTATTTGCGACAAAATCTTTGTCGAGCACATCTTCTGTAATGATAAAATAGAGCATCATATTGAGTAGGGCTACGTTCGTTCCTGGTCGGAGTTGCAGGTGGTAAGTGGCATATTTTGCAAGTTCAATTCGCCTAGGATCAATGACAATTCCGGCGACACCTTTCATTAACTTTTGCTTCATTTTAGCGCCTGTAACAGGATGAGCATCAGTAGGATTAGCACCTATAATTAAAATACAGTCAGTATGATCCAGATCATCTATAGAATTGGTGGCCGCACCGGTACCAAAGGCGCGTTGCATACCTAAAGCAGTAGGTGAGTGGCAAACTCGGGCACAACAATCAATATTGTTTGTGCCAATCACAGCCCTCATGAATTTTTGCATGAGATAATTCTCTTCATTTGGCGTACGTGCTGAAGAAATTCCGGCAATGGCATCAGGGCCAAAATTATTTTTGATCTCAGTTAATTTTGAGCTGATAAAATTGTAAGCTTCCTCCCAAGTAGCTTCTATAAAATTTCCATTTTTCTTGATCAAAGGAGTATGTAATCTGTCAGGGTGATTGTAAAATTTAAAAGCATAACGGCCTTTCAGACAGGTATGTCCGGCATTTGCTACTGCCTCATAGGGTGCTTGGATAGAAATTATTTCACCGTTTTTAGTTGAGACTTCCAAATTACATCCTACTCCGCAATAGGTACAGACCGTACGTGTTTTTTCACCGGATGCTACTACAGATTTGGATTCGAAAACATCACTAATGGCAGAGGTAGGGCATGCTTGCGCACAGGCGCCACAACTTACACAATCGGATTCCATGAATGTTTGGTCAAAACCTTTGATGATATGTGAATCAAATCCACGACCTGCCATATTCAAGACAAATTCTCCTTGGACTTCATCGCAGGCCCTAACGCAGCGGTAGCAATTAATGCACTTACTTAAGTCGCTTGTCATGTAAGGATGTGACTTATCTTTTTCTCTATCCAAATGATTTGCACCTTCAGGATATCGCACGTAACGTATACCTACTTGTGCAGCCACATCTTGCAGTTCACAGTTTCCGTTTACTTCACACGTGAGACAATCGAGAGGGTGGTCTGTAAGAACCAATTCAATTATATTTCTGCGCAGTTTTTGAATGTTTTTTGATTCCGGGTAGATATAGGCATTTTCGAAAACCGGACTATGGCAGCTCGCCATGGTTTTGGTTTTCCCATCTTTTTGAAAAGCAACATCAACACTGCATACTCTACAACTGCCAAAAGGTTCCAAGTTAGGAGCATCACACAAAGTAGGAATGGACTTTTCACCATGATTTCTCTTCAGGAAAGAAAGCATTGTTTCGCCTTGAATAATTGGAAATGGCTTATCGTTAATGTAGGCAACTTTGGTCATGTTATTTATTTTTCAAAATAGTTTTTCAATTCATTTTCAAAATATTGCAAGGCGTTTTTCGCGGGAAGCGGTATTCCTCCGCCATGGGCACATAAAGATCCTTGTTCCAAGGTAGAAAGCAAATCATCGAATAATTCTCTTGAAATTTTATAGTCGGAAGAGGTTGCTCTATGCAGTAATTCATGAGCACGCTTTGTACCTAAGCGACAGGGAAAACATTTGCCACAGCTTTCAAATGAAGCAAAATCAAATAAATGTTCCAAATAGTTGATGATAGGGAAATCTTCCGGAATGCAAATAATTGAGGCATGTCCGAGTAAAAATCCGGCATTGGCAAAAGATTCAAAATCAACCGTTAATTCAGTAATTTTTTCTACAGGTACCATTCCTCCAAGCGGGCCTCCAATATGCAATGCTTTAACCGAAGTTTTAAAACCTCCGGCCATATCAAATAATACCTCGGCTAGGGGAGTTCCCATTTCAACTTCATAAATCCCGGGTTTTTGAAAAAAGCTATCCAGACTGATCAACTTGGTTCCACTCGATTTTTGTGTACCGATTGATCTATATTCCTCACCACCCTTTGTGAGAATGAAGTGCAGGGCAGCGAGCGTTTCAACATTGTTTACTACAGTAGGTTTATTAAATAGACCCTGAGTGGTTGGGTAGGGTGGACGGGTGCGAACTTCTGGTCTTTGACCTTCGATACTATTGATCAAGGCAGTTTCTTCTCCGCAAATATAAGCGCCTTGGGCCTGAATAATCTTTAGATCAAAATTAAAACCAGTATCCAATATATTCTTGCCTAAAAGCCGATTGTTCCTAAGTTCTTTAATAGCTCTATTAACAGCATCCACCGCTTCGGGATATTCGGCTCTGATATAAATAATTCCCCATGCCGCACCTGTGGCATATCCGGCCATTAACATTCCAAAAAGTAAAGCGTGAGGTCTTTGTTCCAAAATAAAACGATCTGAATAGGCACCTGGATCTCCCTCATCGGCATTGCAAATAATGAACTTTGGTTCGCCACGTTCATTTGCACAGGCTTCTAATTTAATACCCATGGGGAAACCAGCGCCACCTCTGCCTCTAATTCCTGAAGATTTTATCTGTTCCAAAATCTCTTTAGGACCTTTATCCAGAAGCTTTTTAAGTGAGTCATAATGTGTTTGAAAACCCTCAAAAGGTAAGGTTAACATGGCCTTATTGGACTGAATATGGTATTTGTCAGATCCGCTATTGGCTTTTTGATCAATGATATTTAATATGTCAACTTCGGATTTAGCAGAGTAATTTTTTCCGGCAAAATGAAAGGCCCCGTTTTCATGACAGCGACCTAAGCATGTCATATGACCAATTTCATTATTAGCAAACCTTTGTTCTAAAGCTTTTTTTACTGTAGGTTGCGTGCCGGCACATAAACATGCAGAACCATTACAGAGGTAGACTTTTTTATCTCTGTTTTCGGGTTTCATAAAATCATAGAAGGAGGTTGTGCCATAGGTATTGGCTTTTCCCATTAAGAACTCTTTTGCTAATTCATCTAAATCTGAGAAAGTAGGTGTACCACTCGCCTTAGCTGCTTCACCCATTTTTTCAAAAAGGTTGTCAACGACACCCTTTCTACCTGAAAGTTCACTTAAATTCTTCGACATTTTTTCTTTTTTTTGTCGTTATTCTTTGTGTATGGGCATAGCAGGTAGCTTTATTATCTCTGCAAAAGCCCAATAAGGTAATACCTAATTCTTTAGAAAAATCGACCGCCAAAGTTGATGGTGCCGATACAGCTGCGAGAATAGGAATATAAGCCCTAAAAGCTTTCATAACAATTTCATAAGAAATTCGCCCTGATACGGCCAATACTTTAGCTTCTTTTAATTCTTTTTTAACAATGAGGTCTCCAATTACTTTATCAACAGCATTGTGCCTGCCAATATCCTCCATTACGCTCAGTAAACTGCCTGTTGAGGTAAATGCCGCCGCGGCGTGGCTACCTCCTGATTTTTTGAAAGTCTTTTGACTGTTGTTGAGCATTGCAAACATATTTTCAATTTGACTCACCTCAATCTCTAATCCGTCTACTACTTTTCCTTCTAGTTCATCGAGCAAAGTTTTTCCACAGATTCCACAACTACTGAGCGAGAGAAAATTTCTACTGTTTCGGTAGCCCGATTTTAACTGGTGTTCAGGAACTAAAATATCGACTGATTTCGTAATACCCTCTTCATTTTTTTTGAGGATATTTATCTCTAATTCATCCGGAGGTCCTGTATAAATATCTTCGGTATACAAATAACCATGAATAAATTCTTTGTCGTTTCCCGGTGTTCTCATGGTCATTGAAAAAGGCGTTCCATTCAAAGACATTTCCAAAGATTCTTCTACGGTAAGTGCATCCTCTACGATTGAAGAGGAATTGGATAAGAATTTTTTTCCTTGATAAAAGGTGAACGCCATGGAGGTTATTTTATTTTAAGCATCAAAAGCCCTACTAAAATAAGGATTTAGACCGTATATTTTGATAGGCGATCAATTTTTATGGAATTTTAGTGTTTGAATATTCAAATTATTTTAAATCCTAAAAAAGAGCATCAGACCAAAATATAATTTAAAATTGATTACTTTATTTTTTATAAGATCTCATACTTTCCATTATCACCGAAAGTAGGATAAGAGATCCACCAATAATAGCGCTTAAATCCGGATATTCTTTAAGAAAAACCATGCCTATTATTATGCCATAGATGGGTTGAGCACTGCTCATAATACTTACAGATGTAGTTGAAAAATACCGGAAGCTGTACAAGAATAATGTATGGCCAATTGCTGTTGTTACCAAAGCTAAAGTTAGGTTCGCGGCAAATTGAGGGATGATGCCTGAGGTATTTAAGAATAGAAAGAAAGGTGATAAACAGATTGCAATAATGAGCAACTGATAAAACATCATGATGGATCCATTATACTTATTTACTTTAGATTTCATAATGATATTTCGCAGTGAATAACAAATAGCAGAGAATATACCTAAAGCTATGGCTTTTGAATAATCATTTTCAAGATTAAAATGGGGTACTAAAAAATAGATGCCTACAAGCACTAATGCACCTAACAATATATTCATTTTGTCAAATTTAGTCTTTAAAAGCAGCGGTTCTAAAAAAGCAGTAATCACAGGGTATGTGAACAAGGAAAGCATTCCAATGGCAACGTTGGATAATTTTAAAGAATAAAAATAAGAGATCCAATGCAAGGCCATGAGTATTCCACCTGCCAAAATCATCTTTCTATCTTCACCCGCCACATAAAAGTTGAACTTTTTATATCTACAAAAAAGAAAAATAAAAAACCCTCCAAGAAAAGCCCTAAAGCCAATTGTTATTGGCACAGGCATATCGATATATCTTCCAAGTGCCCCGGATGTACTAATACAGATAAGTGCAATGTTTAGTTGTGATATATGTTGAAATCCACTACTGCTTTTTGTCATAAGGGAATTTTATATCGAAGAAGGTGTAAAACTAAACAAACACTTTTGAAATATTCATTTTACGTTTACATATTGCTATAAATAAACGGATGAGAGTTTTTTGATTCAAGTTCTTAACTTTTTGTCAGAATTTTTTAAGACATTTTTAATTTGTAAAAGATTAATTAAGACATTTGGTATAGTGTTTTTATTTTCGGCTCTCATGAAGAATTGCAGACCATCCGAAAATAATGAATGCTGTTATTTTAGTTTAAAAAAAAGAAGGAATTAGTTTTTAATTGATACTGAACGAACTATTACAGTATGCATGTTGACCGAACAAATTAATTAAGCGTAAATAAATGAAAGGATTAGATTCTTTAGATTGGATCGTTATTGTGGCCTATTTTGTAGCGTTGTTGGGCATCGCCGCATGGGTCATTATGCAAAAACAAAAAAACACAACAGATTATTTTTTGGCAGGAAGAAATATTGGATGGTTCGTGGTAGGAGCTTCCATTTTTGCATCGAATATAGGATCTGAACATGTAGTGGGACTTGCAGGGAATGGAGCTGGCGATAAAATGCCTTTGTTGATTTATGAATTACATGCCTGGATTGTTTTGATGTTAGGTTGGGTTTTTTTGCCTTTTTATGCCCGGAGCGGGGTATTTACTATGCCTGAATTTTTAGAAAAGAGATTTGATGCTCGTTCTAGATGGGTTCTTTCCGCAGTTTCGATTATCGCCTATATTTTAACCAAAGTTTCAGTTACCATTTATGCCGGTGGTGTCGTGGTTTCTGCGCTTCTGGGAATTCCATTCTGGATTGGAGCCGTAGCAACAGTGGTGCTGACAGGAATTTACACGGTCTTAGGGGGAATGAGGGCCGTGGTTTATACGGAAACGATTCAGGCAATTGTCCTAGTGTTGGGAGCTGCTGTGCTTACCTACATGGGTTTGAGCGCTGCAGGAGGTTGGTCTCAATTAAAAGAGACTGTTGGGCCTACTTATTTTAATATGTGGAGGCCTAATTCAGACCCGGATTATCCTTGGTTACCACTGTTTATTACGAGTACGGTTGTAGGAATTTGGTATTGGTGTACAGATCAGGTGATCGTGCAAAGAGTACTGACGGCCCGAAATATCAAAGAGGGTAGAAGAGGTGCTATTTTTGGAGCTTTGCTCAAATTGATGCCGGTATTTTTGTTCTTGATTCCTGGTGTTGTGGCACTTGCTTTAAAAATGCAGGGAAAATTAGAATGGGATAGCCCTGATCAAGCATTTCCGGTTTTAATGAGTAATTTATTACCCTCAGGTTTAAGAGGTCTTGTCGCAGCTGGATTGTTGGCTGCTTTGATGAGTTCTTTGGCCTCTGTATTCAACTCATGTTCGACACTTTTCACCTTAGATATTTATAAAAAATTGCATCCGGAAAAGCCTGAAAAAGCTTTGGTTAGAACCGGACGCATTGCCACATTTATTGTGGTTGGACTGGGATTGCTGTGGATTCCTGTAATTTCGAGATTATCTGATGGTTTATATGAATATTTACAAAATGTACAAGCTTATATATCTCCTCCAATTGCGGCGGTATTCTTACTTGGAATATTCTATAAACGGATTAATGCCAATGGGGCGATAGCCACTTTAACCGCCGGATTCTTCATAGGATTTATGAAGCTGACACTTGAGATAACTCAGGATAGTTATGCAGTAGGAAGTTTTTTCTACAAATTGGCCGATATAAATTGGTTAGTGTTTGGTGCCTATTTCTTTGCTCTTTGTATCTCCATTGCCATTGGCGTAAGTTTATTAACCGCAGCTCCTACTGAAACAAAAATTATAGGCTTAACTTATGCAGGAATTACCGCAGAACAAAAAGCCGAGAATAAAGCTAGCTATAACTGGGTAGACATATTGGTGTCAGTTGGGGTATTAGGATTAGTTGGGTACATTATGCTTTCTTTTAGTACCTTGTTATTATGATTAACTACCATATTATTATGAGTTATAGATCATTATTTCGTTTGAAAATAGTTGAACTATTCTTTATTTTGACCTCTAATTGCTCTTGGCATTAGAAGCTTTTTGGAGGTTTTTAAGGATTTAATCTTTAAGTAATCACGTTTACCAAAGCAAATATTAAAAGTTAAAAAAATCGATAACAATGAATAGAAGGGATCTGATAAAAAAAGTGAGTTTTGGAGCCGGAGCATTAACCTTGGGAGGTTTGGTAAACGGATTTTCAACTTTGCCGGATTATAGCTTTCAAGAATTTCAGTTAAAAGGAAATGTAAATCATTCTGCCTGCTATTGGTGTTACAACACAATTCCTCTAGATGATTTTGCAAGATCCTGCGCGGAAATGGGTTTAAAAGGAATAGATCTGCTCTATCCTAATGGATGGAAAATTGCGCAAAAATATGGTTTAACTTGTTCACTGGGAACTGATCATTTTATTGAGATTGCAAATGGATTTAACGATCCGAAAAATCATGGTCATTTGCTCACGAATTACAGTGAATTGATTGCTAAGGCAGCTGATGCAGGAATAAAGCAATTAATAGTTTTTTCGGGAAACAGAAACGGTTTAAAGGATACGGATGGTCTCGAAAATTGTGCTAAAGGTTTGGACCCATTGGTGCAACTGGCAGAAAAAAAGGGAGTAACACTTGTGATGGAGTTGCTAAATAGCAAAGTGGATCATAAAGATTATCAATGTGACCGTACACCATGGGGTGTAGCTTTGGTGGATAAGATAGGTTCCTCAAATTTTAAGTTGCTTTATGACATTTACCATATGCAAATTATGGAAGGTGATGTAATAGCCACCATCAAACAATATCATTCATACTTTACCCATTATCACACAGGAGGTGTGCCTGGAAGACATGAAATTAATGATAGTCAGGAACTCAATTATCCCGCTATCATTAAAGCAATTTTAGCTACGGGTTTTACCGGGTTTGTAGCGCAAGAATTTATTCCAACTTATGAGGATAAAATTTCTGCCTTGAAAGAAGGCATTCTAATTTGTGATGTCTAGCAAATAAATTGTTTAAACATATAAATTTTTATGGAATTACCTTCAAGTTAAGTTTTTCGCTTTTTAATCCATTCCCATTTACAATCAGTTCAATTTCTCCGGTTTCTATACCGGACTGTACCAATACAACAAGTTTTCCACTAAATAATTTCATAGTAGGCTGGTGAAACATTTCCAGTGAAGTGGGATCTCCGTTACAGGCGGCTCGAAATGTACCTTTTCCTTTTACTTTAAAGGTGAGTTGATTTGTGGCTGTTGGACAGGGAATACCATTTTTGTCTTGCACGGCAACTGTTACAAAGGATAGATCTTCTCCGTCAGCTTTTAGTCTAATTCTGTCCGGACTTAGTGTTATTTTATAAGGTTTTCCCGCTGTCTTTATTTCTTTTTCGGCTTTGGGATTTCCATTTTTATCAAAAGCTACAACTTTTAGAGTTCCGGGTTCATATTTTATATCCATCCACATAAGCCGGTACCTGTTTTGAGGAGTCTGCTTATTTTTGTTTTGAACGCCCATGCTTTTTCCATTCACAAAAAGTTCTGCACTGTCATAATTCGTATACACAAATACTGGTGTGACTTCTCCTTCTCTACCTTCCCAATTCCAATGAGGTAAAATATGTAAGGTTTCATCGTTAGTATTCCATCTGCTTCTGTAGAGATAATATCTATCTTTGGGCAAGCCTGCCAAATCACAAATACCAAAATAAGAACTTCTAGAAGGCCATTTCTCATCATAAGGAGTTGGTTCGCCGAGGTAGTCAAAACCTGTCCAGACAAATTCTCCCATTACCCAAGGTTTATCATCCTGTAAGACGAAATCATCATCCGGGACATTAGACCAGCTGCAGTATTCTAGGTCATAGGAGCTTGATTGAAAATCACTGTATTGCTTCATGGCGGCCTTTTCAACAGGAAATTTGTATATCCCTCTCGAACTTACTGTAGAAGCTGTTTCAGATCCCAAGATAAATGCCTGGGGAAATTTATCAAAAGCATCCTCATATAAATGCAAACGATAATTTAGTCCGGGAATATCGAGAATTGCCCCAAAACCATTGGCTAAGGTATTCTCAACCTGGTCCATCCCAACTGTGACCGGTCTTGTTGGGTCTTCACGGTGAAAAATTTCTTGTAATCTCTTTGCTTCTTTGACACCTTCGGCACTCCATTGGTCGGATACTTCGTTGCCGGAACTCCACATGACTATACATGGATGATTTCTGGTTGCTTGTATGAGATTCACAAGATCTTTTTCGACATCCGTTTTATAAAAACGATTATAGCCATTTTTCACTTTTGGTTGAGCCCACTCATCAAAACTTTCGGCTAAAAACATAAAGCCTAGTTCGTCACATAACTCCAATTGTTCTATAGAAGGCATGTTATGTGAACTTCTGATGGCATCTACCCCTAAATCTTTTAAAATAAGCAATTGCCTTTTGAGTGCTGCTCTATTGATTGCTGTACCTATCGGTCCTAGATCGTGATGTAAACAGACCCCTTTGAATTTTCGGTTTACGCCATTTAAACTAAAGCCTATATGAGGTTCATATTTGATTTCTCTCACTCCGAAACTCGTCTCAGCAATATCCATTAAAGAATTGTTTTTAAATAATTTGGAAACGGCCTTATATAAATTTGGTGTTTCAGGACTCCACAAAGCGGGGTTTTTTAAAGGAATATTAAGTTCTATTTCATCACCAAAAATTGTAGAGCTTTTTTCTGAACAAATGAGGTTTCCATTCGGGTCTAAGATATCAACAACAAGGTTTAAACCTTCACCATTAATTTTGGTTTTGACATTTACTTTTGCCAAACTATCTGTAATATATGGAGTAGTGATATATGTTCCCCACTGAGCTATACTTTCTTTGTTCTTGATGATGACCTTTACTTTTCTGTATAAACCTGCACCGGGATACCATCTGGACGATTCGGGCATGTTGTTTAAATGAACAGCCAAGGTATTTGATTGACTTGTATAGATATCTTTAGTAACATCAAAATAAAAATAGTTGTAGCCATAATTCCATTCGCCTACTTTTTTGCCATTTAGATAAACCTTGGGTTCGCTCATGGCCCCTTCGAACAAAAGAAGAACTTTTTTGTTTTTATCGATTTTTGGTAAGTCAAATTGATATCGGTACCAAGCCTCACCAATATGAGGTAAGGATCCTGTACGACCTGTTTTTTCTGTGGCAATTTCTTCTCCGTTTTGACTAATGGCTACTATTTGTTTATCAATTTCTTTGTCGAATGGACCATAAATGGCCCAATCATGAGGTACGGTGACAGTTTCCCATTTTGAATCGTCAAATGAAACCTGATAAGCATTTTGGTTAGGTCCTTTTTTGAATTTCCAACCTTCTTTTAGTTCCAGGATAGTTCTATTTTGGCTCACAATACATTGAAAAAATATTATTGTAAATAAAAGAGTTGGCAAAATACGCTTGAATAACATCGATTAGAATTAAATTGACTCCTACAAAATAAGGTATTTTAAGACGGACTTATACAGTTAAACTAAGTTTTTTTTTATAAAAATCAGTGAGTTTTACCCTTATCAATGAAAATTCATTTTAATCATAATCAGTCCTCAGAATTTCGTTAATTTTACTGAAGTCAATGATGTCGAATTTTAATACCCTGAACCGACTATTTTTAGAATAGTTCAGATTGAAATGATTTGACTAAAAACAAATTTGTAAAAAAATCTTAAATGGATAAAATAGAAAAACTGGCGAAGATGCTTGACCATTCGGTATTGCATCCGTCTATGACCGACGATGACCTAAAGAGGGAATGTGAAGTAGCAAAAAAATATAATGTAGCGTCTGTTTGTGTAAAACCTTATGCCGTAAAAGATGCCGTAAACTATCTAAAGGGTTCTGATGTGTTGGTTGGTTGTGTTATCGGTTTTCCTGCGGGAAACTCTGCGATTGAGGTAAAAAGATTTGAAACCGAAACGGCTTGTAAGGATGGTGCTGTTGAAATTGATATGGTCATCAATATTGGAAAGGCTCTGCAGGGAGATTGGCCATATGTAGAAAAAGAAATAGATGAAATTACAAAAACTTGCCATAAATATGGGGCCATTGTCAAAGTGATTTTTGAAACAGATTATATATCAGAGCCAAAAGACATTATTAAACTTTGTGAGATCTGCACCAAAGTTGGTGCGGATTATGTAAAGACTTCAACCGGTTTTGGCTTTGTAAAAGGTGAAGACGGCAGGTATAGTTATGAAGGTGCTACCGCAGACAATTTGAGATTGATGAAAAGCAGTGTAGGTCCAAACGTAAAAGTGAAAGCTTCAGGAGGGGTGAGGACTCTGGATCAGTTATTACTTGTAGAGGAAATTGGATGTGCGCGTTGTGGGGCATCTGCCACCGAATCTATTTTAGAGGAAGCGAGGAAAAGATTTAGTTAAAATTTAAAAGTAGAATTATTTGTTAGGTATATTGATTTGAGGAAAGACGAAAACCAATTAGAATTATGAAGCAATTGTTCTTTGATTATTGGAAAATACTTTAGGTTATAAGTAAAAAATTGTTTCGTGCAGATTTCAGGTCGGTAAAATTTATACCTATAAACATATTGTTGATTGATGTTTTTTCCATTTTTTCCGTGCACATGTGTCTTAAAATAACCCATCATTTGAGGAAATCCTATTTTGAATATTGATATCTTTATAAGGAAGATCGATAACAATAATCAGGAAAAAGATGAATAGTCGTAGAAAATTTATAAAAAATGCAGGCTTAGGCTTCGCTGCCAGCACCTTACCATTCTCATTAATCGCTAAAAATATTTTTCCTAAAAAGAAACTCGGGGTTGCGTTAGTCGGACTTGGTTATTACAGTAAAGATTTATTGGCTCCCGCCTTACAACTTACACAATATTGCGAGCTAAAAGGGATTGTAACAGGATCGCCCGAAAAGATTCCGGTTTGGCAAAGTAGATACGGCATCCCGGATTCTAACGTTTACAACTATGAAAATATGGGCGAAATTGCAAATAACGAGGATATTGATATCGTTTATATTGTGCTTCCTAATGGTTTACATAAAAAGTATTCAATAGTGGGGGCCGAAGCGGGAAAACATGTATGGTGTGAAAAACCTATGGCTATTACGGTTAGTGAATGTGAAGAAATGATAAGTTCATGTAAAAAGAACAAAGTACAATTAAGCATCGGTTACAGAATGCAGCATGAACCGGTTACACAAAAAATTATTGGTTGGGGTAAAACGCAACCTTTTGGCAGGATAAAAAAAATATATGCTGAAGCAGGTTTCAGGAGTTCGGGAGGTGATCCTACTTTTTGGAAGTTTAATCCTGAATTAGGTGGGGGTTCTATGCATGACATGGGGGTTTATCCACTTAACGCGATTCGTTATGTTTCAGGAATGGAGCCAATTGCAGTTAGGGCCAAAAGCGAAAATTCCAGGCCGGATATTTTTCGAGTGGATGAAACCATGATTTTTGATCTAGAATTTAAAAATGGACTACAAGCAACGGGTAAATGTAGTTTTGCAGAGAACATGAACGATTTAAAGGTGGATTGTGAAAAGGGTTGGTACAATCTTAAACCATTTCAGTCTTACTCCGGTGTTAGAGGAAGAACAAGTAAAGGTGAAGAAATGTTACCGTTTAAAGGAAATCAGCAAGCAAAGCAGATGGATGATGATACCCTGGCAATTATAAATGGAAAAAGCCCAATTGTACCGGGAGAGGAAGGTATGCAAGATATAAAAACAGTGCAGGCTATATATAAATCTGCTCTTAACAATGGTTCAAGGGAGATTTTTTAGAAATAACTTTTATCTTGAAATTAAATTGATATGTATTTTCCATTATTTCAAATGATTTCGATTCTTTACATTTGCATTCATCCTCAAAAAAAACAAACTTGGAGAAAAAGGTCACTTTAAAGGAATTGGCTAAAATTTTAAACGTTTCAGTTGCTACTGTATCAAAGGCGTTAAACGACAGTTATGATATAAGTGAAGAAACCAAGATTCGCGTAAAGAAGAAGGCAAAAGAGTTGAATTATGTGCCAAATATTATTGCGCAAAGTTTGAAATTAAAAAAATCGTTCAGTCTGGGTGTGATCATTCCCAATATTACGGATGAGTTCTTTGCACGGGCAGTACATGGAATCAGTAAAGAAGCAAAAGAAAACAGGTATAAAACACTGATCAGTATTTCTAATGAGGAACTACAGAGTGAAATTGAAAGTGTTGAAATATTTCTAAATAGCAATATCGATGGTTTGTTAATTTCCTTAGCGAGTGAAACCCAAACCAAAAATCAATATGATCACATCAAAAAAATACAGGATCAAGGGATACCCATTGTATTATTTGATAGAGTTACAGATGCCGTTGATTGCGATAAAATTACGATTGACGATTTTAAAAGTGCGTACGATGCCACTTATTTTCTTTTGAGGAAAGGATGTAAAAACGTCATTTTTTTATCTACTATCTCGAGTACAAGTGTTTGCGAATTGCGAAAGAAAGGATATGAGCAGGCTTTAAAGGACAGTAAAATTAAGGTTGGAGATACTCGTTTTTTAGAAGTGTCTCAGGAGAATTTGGAATTTGAATTGAAGCGTTTTCTTGAAGTTGAGGAAGTTGATGGAATTCTGGGTGCCGATGAGCATTCAGCAGTGGCTTCTCTTCACTTGGTTCAGAATCTCGGGTATAAAGTTCCGGATCAAATCTCTGTGATCGGATTTACAAATGGATCATTGACAAAGTTTACGGTACCCTCGTTAACTGCCATCAGTCAGCACTCCGAATTAATGGGCAAAAATGCAGTGCAAACTTTGCTCTCGAGAATTCACAAAGGATATTTGGCCCAAGAAATTCAACATAAAATAGTTCAAACAGATCTTATTCAGCGAAAATCTACTCCTAATAAGGCCTGATTTTTATTTAAATGGGATCTCAATAACTTCTTTTCATTCAATAAAAATGGGTAACTGCCATCAAAAAGGGTTGATTTTTGAAAATGAGGTCATTCGATAAAAGTGGTAATTCTACCTAATTAAAGCAAAAAATCAACTGTTTTTATCGATTGACCATATACCTGATTTTTGGTATTACAGTTTTTAA
>CAZWAN010000022.1:2034-32258 GCA_964631875.1 uncultured Flavobacteriaceae bacterium | reverse complement strand
ATAATGAATTGCCAAATATTTGCCGAAAATTTAAAGAGAATGATTGTATCTAAATTTGGTGGAACTTCAGTTGGGTCAGCCGAAAATATGAAAAAAGTGGTGGATATCATCACACAAAATAATCAACCCAGGATTGTGGTTTTATCGGCGATGAGCGGAACTACGAACACGCTCGTTTCTATTGCACAGAATTTAAGAGAATTTCATCCACAGGAGGCTGAATTTTTAGCTCAACAACTTTATAAAAAATATGTTGGTGTCATAGGTGATTTATTTGAAGATGATGATTATTTTGACAAAGGAAAAATATTGATCGATTATTTTTTTACTCATATACGTTCTTTTTTTGATCTTCCCTATTCTCACAGTGTTGAGAAGATTTTACTGGCTCAAGGCGAATTGATTTCGACAAATTTATTTCAGCTTTATCTTGAGCAAATAGGGGTTGAATCGAAATTACTTCCGGCACTTTCATTTATGAGAATAGATGAAAAGGGAGAGCCGGATAAGAGTTTTATTGCTCACAAATTATCAAAATTACTGTATCAAAATAAAGAGAACAATTTGTTTATTACGCAGGGTTTTATTTGTAAAAATTACTCAAAGGAAATTGACAATTTAGAAAGAGGAGGAAGTGACTATTCAGCTTCACTGATTGGTGCTGCTATTGATGCTGAACAAATTCAGATCTATACTGATATTGACGGGATGCATAATAATGATCCGAGGTATGTTGATAAAACTTTTTCATTAGAAGAAATTTCTTTTGATGAAGCAGCTGAGTTAGCCTATTTTGGTGCTAAGATCTTGCATCCGCAAAGCATTTTACCGGCTAAAGAAAAGAATATTCCTGTACTTGTTAAAAATACATTTAATCCTGAGGCCAAAGGCACGTTAATTTGCAACTGTGAATACCAGGATCACCATATTAAGGCAATTGCAGCAAAGGATGGTATTACGGCAGTAAAAATCAAGTCATATCGAATGTTATTGGCTTATGGTTTTTTGAAAAAAATATTTGATGTTTTTGATAAATACAGAACGCCAATTGATATGATCAGTACTTCTGAAGTAGCTGTTTCAATTACCATCGATCAGACAAAACGATTAGGTGATATCGTGAACGAATTAAAGTCATATGGCAATGTAGAGGTTGATACTGATTTGAGTATCATTTGTATAGCGGGTAATATAGCTCAAAATAAAAAGGGGATAACAGGAGCTATTTTTAGTACACTGGAAAATATACCTATTAGAATGATTTCATATGGTGGTAGTAATTATAACCTATCGTTTTTGGTTAAGACCACCGATAAAATTTCAGTATTGAACTTGCTTAATAAAGGATTGTTTAAGCAGCTTTATCATGCGCCGAGTCTAATGAATCAAGATTAAATAAAAAAAAGCTGCATTTGCAGCTTTTTTTATTAAATATCTTCAAAACTTATATCTGTAAAGCTTCCCGAAGATTTTTCCTCTGAAGAATTATTTACTTCTTCCCCTTCAGTCTTGTTAAAATCTTTTTGGTGTCTTTCAGAAATAACTTCTTCTCCTTTTTCCTCTACGATGTAACCTGTAGATTTTTGTAGCATCTCATTAAATACCTCAAAATCCTCTTTGTACAAATAAATCTTATGTTTCTTGTAATGAAATGAACCATCGTCATGCGTAAATTTTTTACTTTCTGTGATCGTCAAATAATAATCGCCTGCTTTTGTTTCTCTTACATCAAAAAAATAAGTTCTTCGACCTGCCCTTAAAACTTGAGAAAAAATTTCATCCTGCTCAATAAACTCTTTTTCACTCATAATCTCTTTTCAATTAATATAAAATAATATGTTTAGACAAATCTATAAAATTAAAGGAATTAAGCAATAAAATATCCCTTTTTTTTGGCCAGCTAAATGGTGTCGCTAGCTTCTTCCTCAAGTTGCTGATTATAAATGTCTTGGTAATATCCTTTTGCACTAATAAGTGTGTCGTGTGTTCCAGTCTGTACAATTTTTCCTTCTTCTAAGACAATTATTTTATCTGCATTTTTTACGGAAGAGGTTCTGTGACTTACGATGATGCTAGTTTTACCTCGCCTCACCTTTTCCAGGTTTCCTAGAATAATTTCTTCTGTTTCTGTGTCCACAGCCGAAAGACAATCATCGAAAATTAAGATTTTAGGATTGGCTAAAAGGGCTCTGGCAATTGAGATTCGCTGTTTTTGACCACCCGAAAGTGTAACACCTCTTTCTCCAACCAGGGTTTCATATTTATTATTAAATTCTATGATGCTGTGATGGATATAAGCGTTTTTTGCTGCCTCTTCCACCTCTACTTCTGTGGCATTGGCATTACCAATCTTTATGTTGTTGCCAATGGTATCTGAGAATAAAAAGGCATCTTGAGGTACACATCCAATACTTCCTCTCAAATCATATAAATTGACTTCTTTTATGGGTGTATCGTCTATATAAATTGTGCCTTCATTGGTGTCAAATAATCGACTTACCAAATTAATTATGGTTGTTTTACCTGAGCCTGTTCTGCCTAAAATCGCCAACGTTTCTCCCTTTTTTACTTCGAAACTTATATCATGTAATGCCTCAATTCCAGTATCTTCATAGGTAAAGCTGACATGTTCAAATCGAATGTTTCCGTCAATTTTTGAATGGTTATTAGTTGAATTTTGAATATCCGGTTTTTCTTCTAAGAATTCATTGATTCTCATTTGGCTCACTTCGGCTTGTTGAACAATTGAAGTTACCCATCCTACTACGGCAACCGGCCAAGTAAGCATGTTGATGTAAATTATAAATTCAGCAATGATACCAATATTGTCTATTTCACCACTGATGTATTGCTGACCACCGATATAGATCACCAGAATATTGCTAATCCCTATTAGTAGCACCATGGAAGGAAAGAAAAGTGCCTGCGCTTTATATAAAGAAATATTCTTTTCCTTTTTAATTGTCGCCAAAGCGCTAAAATCTGTTGAGGTTTGAGATTCAATACTATAGGCTTTAACCACATTAATGCCAGAAAAAAATTCCTGTGCAAATGTGGTTAATTGAGAGAGGTATTGTTGGACAATATTGCTTCGTTTATTAATTGTTTTGCTCAAAAAATAAATGAGGGCAGAAAGAATGGGAAAGGGTAGCAAAGTATAAAAAGTAAGTTTTGCATCTATCTGAAACATTTTTGTCAGTGCAATGATAAAAAGCACCAGCATATTCATGGTATACATAATTGCTGGACCACAATACATCCTTACTTTACCCACATCCTCGCTAATTCGATTCATCAAATCACCGGTTCGGTTCTTTTTATAAAAAGATTGAGACAAAGTTTGGTACTGATCATAAATTTCATTTTTAAGATCAAATTCGATCAACCTAGACATGACGATTAACGTTTGCCTCATTAAAAATGTAAAAAATCCAGAAAGAAGGGCAGCCCCAATGATCAAAAGTATGTTGACGAACAATTCGTGTCTAACCTCCGCCAAATCATTAACGATATTCCTATTGTAATCTTCAACAACGTTGAGTGACTGGCGTATGAGCTGTGGTACCTGAAGGGCAAATATTTTTGCTACAGCAGTAATTAAAACGCCAATAATAAGTCGATAGCGATATTTGTAAAAATATTTATTAAGGTGTTTTAAGGCTTTCATGAGCAGTCATCGGAATTTCCGTCAACGAAGATAATAGTTTCACCACAAATCTACTTTAAATAAGCGGTAAATAAAGTTATAGATTAAATGTCCATAAATTATATAAAGTCTTCCATTTACTTGGAAACGGAAATATATTTTAAAAAAATAACATAAAAAGAAGTAACTTTGCACACCTTTTTAAAAATGAGACGATCTTTAAGTTATGGTGAATAGAAGACATATTCGAATCAAGGTGATGCAGTCTGTGTACGCCTTTTTGCAATCAGGAAGTGATAATCTTACAAAGGAGGAAAAATTTCTGGAAAATAGTGTAGATCAAACTTTCGACCTTTTTGCCCTTCAACTAGATTTATTTGTCGCCATCAAGAAAATGGCTGAGGAACATTTGGAAATCAGAAAAAAGAAATATTTAGCCACAGATGAAGATAAAAACCCAAATTTAAATTTCATCCATAATAAGGTTATTCAATTGATTGAAAATGATGTACTATTAAAAAATTTAATTGAGCGTCACAAATTGAATAATTGGTCAAACGATCGAGAATATGTGCGTCTGATTTGGGACGAAATTCAGCAAAGTGATTTGTATAAAAATTATCTTAAAGTACCAAAGGCTGGCCTTAAAGAAGACAAGGAATTTATTCTTGAAATATTTAAAACCATTGTAGCTCCAAATGAAAAACTTAATGATTATTATGAAAGTCAGCATTTGGGTTGGGTTGATGATTTGCCTTATGTAAATACTTGGATCATAAAAATGATTAAGCAGATAAAAAAGGGTCAATTATTAGGTGTGCCAAATATGAACATTGAAGAGGATGATCGAGAGTTTATGTTAGATCTTTTCAGAAAGACAGTTTTAAACCATAAACAATATGATGATGATATAGATTCCAAAACCCCAAACTGGGACAATGAGCGAATTGCTGAACTGGATATGATCCTTATAAAAATGGCAATAACTGAATTTGTTAAATTCCCATCTATCCCTACTAAGGTGAGTATTAATGAATACATCGAGATATCCAAAGACTATTCCACAGCCAACAGCAGTTTTTTTATCAATGGGGTTCTTGATAAGATTTTAAAAGATTTTCAGCAACAGGATAAGGTAAAGAAAATCGGAAGGGGATTGTTGTAATTATCCTTATATTTGACAAAATTTTTAATTATGTCGATAAATAAAACAGCTATTTTATTTGTTCTGGGCTTGATTTTATTCAGTTGTAAGGACGATCCAACTGCAAAGGTAAAAAAGGAAAATGCCGAAGCAGCACAGCAGAGAGATTATACCATCAAAAATGAATCTCCAATAATCTTTTTCGATCGGTCGGAACACGATTTTGGAACCATTAATGAAGGTGATATCGTTGAAACTACTTTTGATTTTAAAAATACAGGTAAAAATGAATTGATCATTTATTCGGCAAAGGCAAGTTGCGGTTGTACTGTACCCGAGTATCCAAAAGAACCAATTTTGCCGGGAAACAGCGGTAGCATTAGGGTAAAGTTTAATTCTGCCGGCAAACCAAATCAACAAATGAAAGAAGTTACTTTAACTACAAATACCTTGAACGGAACAGAAAAGGTATTTATTAAAGCTCAAGTTACTCCAAAAGCCTCATAAATTTATTTTAAAAGATGATAAACGCGATAATATTACAAGCAGGTAATAGTGGGTTAGGGAACATTATTTTGATCCCACTTATGTTTCTGGTGATCTATTTATTCATGATCAGACCTCAAATGAAGAAACAAAAAATGGAGAAAAAGTTTCAAAGCTCGATCTCTCGAGGGGCTAAAGTCGTTACAACAAGCGGTATACACGGTAAGGTAGTTGACTTAAATGATGCAGATAATACTTGTACAATAGAAACCGGTGCCGGCAAAATCAAGTTTGAAAGATCTGCTATTTCAATGGAATTGAGTAAAAAATATTTAACCCAGGATACTAGCAAGTCATAATTTGTCCTAATACAGAAGAGATAAGAGTTCAGCGAAAGCTGAACTCTTTTTTTTATCTTTATCGAAAAATTAATTGAATTTCAATACCTCAAATAAATCAAACGAGTCACTTCAAAACAATAAAAAACTTCGTATGTTTTTGTTGTTTTTGGGATTGTCTTTATTTTTTTGGTTTCTGATAAATTTGTCCAAAACCTATATTACAGATGTGGAGTTTGATGTTGAATTTGTTGATCTGCCCGGAAAATTGCAATTACAAAGTAAATCTGATGAGCACATTAAGCTTACGCTGAAATCTATCGGTTTTAATTTGTTGAAACACAAATATAGAAACAGGAAAATACAGTATTCTTTAAAAGCGATCAAAAGAAAGAACAAGCAATCTTATTTTTCCGTCAGCAATTCTAATCTTAACTTTATTCAATCTCAGTTTACAGGGGAAACAGATGTTTTAAAGATAAGCCCTGATACCCTTTTTTTTGAATTTGGAGTTAAAAAATTTAAGAAGGTAGCTGTAATACCTGACATGGAAATTCAGTACAAAATTGGTTACGGCTTGTCGGAAAAATTAAGATTAACTCCTAAAGAAGTTACCATTTCGGGGCCTGAGGGTGTAATTGATACAATTAATGAAGTACAGGTACAGCCTTTGATCCTGACGAATGTATCAGACAGCTTTGAACAAGAATTAATGGTTATATCTCCAGGCAACAATGTAGAGTTAGACCCTAATATGATAAAGGTTAGTGGTAAAGTGGAAAAATTTACGGAAGGAAGTTTTGACTTGAGCTATAAAGTAATTAACGTACCCTCTGGTGCCATCATAAGTACTTATCCAAAAGAGTTAAAATTAATTTATCAAGTTTCTCTGGAGAATTACAACAAAGTTTTAGCAGAGGGATTCGAAATTATTTGTGATTATGAGCAGGCTGAGAAGAATAAGTTGGATTATTTGCTGCCAAAGGTGACAAAAATGCCCGATTTTGTTTCCTCTGTAAGGATAGTACCTGAGAAAGTCGAGTTTTTAATTAAAAATAAATGAGTTGAAAATAGTTGGTCTAACCGGTGGGATTGGTAGTGGAAAATCTACAGTGGCTAAAATGTTTCAAGAGCTAGGTGTTCCTATTTATAATTCTGATTCTGAAGCTAAAAGGATCATGGGTGATTCTTTGGATCTTAAAAATGGATTAATTGACTTATTTGGTGAAAAGGTTTTTGAGAAAGGAGAACTAAACAGAAGGTATTTAGCGAATCTGGTATTTAATAATCCTAAATTATTAGTTCAATTAAATAACTTAGTTCATCCTGCAGTGGCAATAGATTTTGAAAAATGGATTTCTAAGCAAAACACTGAAATTGTGATGCAGGAGAGTGCATTAATTTTTGAGCATGACAAGGAAGATAAATTTGACGCGGTTATTTTGGTAACAGCTCCTAAGGAGGTGCGCATTGAGAGATTGAAAAGAAGGGATCACAGCACAAGCCAGGAAATAGAATCTAGAATGAAAAATCAACTCGATGACAAAGAAAAAATTCCACGTGCTGATTATGTTATTGAGAATATTGACATCCTTGAAACTGAGAGGAGAGTCAATGAAATATTCTTAGCCCTGCTTTCTGTATAAATTGAAATCGTTATTTTACACTTGTTAATTTAATTTGAATTAGTGTTAACAAATGTTAAATTAATTTTAATATGCTAGGGTTAATCTAAATTTGTTAAAATGAGTAGAAAAATATTCGTACTTTTAATTATCTGTATGGGAATTGCCTTGATTGGAATTATTGCAGTTCAAATCTATTGGATAAAAAGTACGGTAGAAGTGAAGGAGGAACAATTCTCAACCAGTGTAAAATATGCGCTTGCCAAAGTTTCTGAAAATATTCAAAAACGCGAATTTACTGATGATGTAACCAGGTTTGCGCCCATTTTAGACAGTTTAACAAAGTTAGAAGAAAGAGGAGTTAAAGATTTTTTCTATCAACAAATTGATACCAGTAGAAATGAAATTTTCACCTACAGACAAAGGGTTTTAGAGAATAGTTATAAAACACAAATAAGCCCTTTGGAAGATGATTCGTTTGATTTTAAAACGATTTTAAGTGAACAGGAAACGGAAGTCAAAAGTCTCCAGTTTAAATCGAAGGATTTCGCAGAGTTAAGTCCGGAAGAAAGAATAGTAAAAGTTGGCAAACTAGATAAGTATGATAAATTGGTCCTCGAAGAGTATTTTGATGCCATCAATGCCCGAGTACCAATTACAGATAGAATATCAAATAATGAAGTCAGGCTTAATCTCGATAATGAACTGCGCACCAGGAATATTAATACTCCTTTTGAATATGCAGTTTATAGTGAAGATCTAATTACCCGTGTTAAGTCGGATAATTTTGAGATGACGGATGGGAGTAGTTATGAAGTTCCTTTATTTATTGATAATGAAGGTTTTAGTGATTATAAATTATTGGTGAGTTTTCCGGATAAGAAGGGATATATTTTATCTTCAATAACGAATAATTTGCTTTTAGCAGCACTTTTTATTTTGGTGATTATTTTCGTTTTTGCAAGTTCTCTTTATCAAATGCTCAAACAAAAGAAAATATCTGAGATAAAGACAGATTTTATAAATAATATGACGCACGAGTTTAAGACGCCAATTGCCACGATTAATTTGGCGATTGATGCGATAAATAATCCTAAAATCATTCATGATCAGGAAAAAGTTAAGCGTTATGCCGAAATGATCAGGGAAGAAAATAAAAGAATGCACGCTCAGGTGGAGAATGTTTTGAGAATTTCAAAGCTTGAAAAAAACCAGTTAGATATTACTAAGAGCGTGTTAGATATACATGATATAATTAATGATGCACTAAAGCATGTGAATTTGATCGTCATTAACAAAGAAGGTAAGATAACTAAAGAGTTTAAAGCCACCAGAAGTGAAGTTTTGGCTAGTAAGTTTCATTTTACCAATGTATTCATAAATATCTTTGACAATGCCATTAAGTATTCTACGAATGCACCCCTTATTGATGTGACGACAGAAAACGTAGGAAATTTTATTTTAATTAGGATAAGTGATAATGGTATTGGAATGAACAGAAATGTACAAAAGAAAATATTTGATAAGTTTTACAGAGAGCAAAGCGGAAATATTCATGATGTAAAAGGGCATGGGTTAGGCTTGGCATATGTAAAAAGCATTACAAATTTGCACCAAGGTGCTGTATTTGTGGAAAGTGAAAAAGGTAAAGGGAGTACCTTTACCATAAAATTACCTCTAATCTAACATACCTTATTATGGCAAATAAAAGAATTTTACTTGTTGAAGACGATCCTAATTTTGGAACAGTACTTAAAGATTATTTATCGTTAAACGATTACAATGTAACCCATGCTAAAGATGGTTTAGAAGGGCTTATCACTTTTAAAAATGGTGAGTTCGATATTTGTATACTAGATGTAATGATGCCTAAAAAAGATGGTTTTACCTTGGCTAAGGAAATTAGGTCTTCAAATGCTGATATTCCCATCATTTTTTTAACAGCGAAGACTATGAAAGAAGATGTGGTAAAAGGATATCAATCTGGGGCAGATGATTATCTCAATAAGCCATTTGATAGTGAGGTATTATTGTATAAAATAAAGGCCATCCTTCAAAGAAAGGAAAATGAAATAAGTGAAGAGGAGAATCAATTCGAATTTCAAGTGGGTAAGTTTCATTTTGACTCGAAATTGCGACAGTTGTCTTTTAGCGGAGAGCCTGCGAGAAAATTATCACCCAAAGAAAATAAATTACTCAAATTACTAGTCTTATACAAAAATGATTTATTGCCAAGAGAACTTGCACTTACAAAGATCTGGAGAGATGATAACTATTTTACGAGCAGAAGTATGGATGTATATATTGCCAAATTAAGAAAGTATCTTAAACCAGATGATAAAGTTGAAATTGTTAATATTCATGGTGAAGGATTTCGGTTGGTAGATGAATAATAATTTAAATCAATGGCTGAGTTTGTAAAACTGTACAACGAGAATCCTAACCCAAGACAAATCTCCCAGGTTGTAGAAGTTTTGAAAAAAGGGGGTGTAATCATATATCCAACAGATACAGTTTATGGCTTGGGTTGCGACATTACCAATGGTCAAGCCATGGAAAAGGTAGCAAGGTTAAAAGGGATAAACCTGGAAAAGGCAAATCTATCTTTTATATGCTATGATTTAAGCAATCTGACTGATTATACGAAGCAAGTAGATACGCCCACTTATAAGCTTTTAAAAAGCTATCTACCAGGTCCGTATACTTTTATATTACATGGGAATAATAATTTGCCGAAAGTTTTTAAAAAGAAAAAAACGGTTGGGATTAGGATTCCGGATAACAATATCATTCGTGAAATTGTAAAGCAATTGGGCAATCCAATTGTTTCGACTTCA
Organism: uncultured Flavobacteriaceae bacterium; assembly: GCA_964631875.1. GTDB lineage: Bacteria > Bacteroidota > Bacteroidia > Flavobacteriales > Flavobacteriaceae > Namhaeicola. The sequence goes on along the minus strand of CAZWAN010000022.1, from coordinate 22,182 downwards.
ATTTATGATGAAGATGATTTGTTAGAATATACAACTGACCCGGAATTAATTTATGAGAAATGGCAAAACCAGGTTGATTTAGTCATTGATGGTGGGTATGGTGGAAATATTCCTTCAACTGTGATCGATCTCACTAAAGATCAGATAGAGATAGTAAGAGAAGGAAAAGGGAGCTTAGAAATGTTTGAATTAGATTAATTGGTCTGTTCCAGTTCTTTATAATTTCGTAATAATTTCTTCAAGAAAAAACCATAGATCAAGCGGTAAATTAGCCAAAATAGTGCCAATACCATAAAAAACATTAAAATAGACATCATCCAAATAACAACCATATTCGTATTTTCCGGAATTGTTTCTCTGAAAGATGATGAAGTAAAAACTTTATAAAACATGTGGAAGCCTATTACTGCTGCCATAATTATGTTATAATATATATAATATTTTACGGTCTTACGTGTTTTGAGAATATCATCCATTAAACTTTTTACACTTGTATCTGCCGAAATACTTTTGTAGTTTTTGAAGAAACAAAAAATAAACCCTAATATAATTATGACGTGAACAATGTAGTAAACGTTTAACATAGCATTTAAGTCATATTTTTCAACAAAGCCACTATCAGATTTTTGGCCTGAAAAGAATAAAAAGATATTAGGTAATGGTAAAAGAAACTCTAAAATGCTCAATGCCAATATCCATTTTACAACCGAAGAGGACTTTTTATGCATCATCTTAAAAATATCGTCCTTGGAAAACTTTATTTTTTCCTCCTCTTGGTTTTTCCAAACATTTTTCAAATTCTCTAATTGAGCCATGAATTACGGATTAAGAATATTTTTTAATTTGGTCTTGGTTCTGTTCATTTTTACTCTAGCATTTATTTCTGTAATTCCCAGTGTACTTGCTATTTCATTATAACTTTTATCTTCTAAATACATTAACGCCAAAGCTTTCTCAATATCATTTAAACTATGTATAGCCTTATACAAAAGATCTAGTTGTTTGTCTTGCTCATCATTATACTCCTTATACTCGAGCTCTTTCATATTGTCAAACAACGGCCCAGTATCCAAATCTCTTTTATTTTTTCTGTAAAGTGAGATTGCTGTATTAAAAGCTACCCGATACATCCACGTGCTGAACTTTGATTCTCCTCTAAATTTTGGATAGGCTTTCCATAATTGAATGGTAATTTCCTGAAAAAGATCTTTGTGTGCCGATTCATTATTCGTATAAGTTCTACAGACCTTATGAATAATGTTTTGATGATTGTCAAGCTCTTCCAAAAATTTATTTTCTAAATTTTTATCCACTCAAGTTTATATTTAATGATTAGTGTTAAAATTACAGTATTTGTTACAATTCCCTAATCAATAATTTAGTAGAACGACAACTCAAACATAAAAACTGACAATTCAATCAGTTAATTTTTTTCAGGGAGTAGAGATGTAGCACCTTTGTTTTAATAAAAGTTAAAATCATTAATAAAACTAATTATGGTGAAATTCATTGTATTTATTGTGGCTTATCTTATAACGCTTGTTACTCCATTAAAAGCACAAGATCAAGTGGTGGAGAACTCAAGTTATCACAATTATCCTATTACAGATTCGAGCATTGTTCAGTTTTGTGATTCGAATACTGATTTTGAGAAAGATGTTACCTTTGAAAATACAATTAAAGATTGAGATGATGTCTGACAAACTAAAATTGGTTATTTCTATAATTTTATTAGGATTTATTGTATTTCTATTGGGAACTTTTTTAGATCAGAACGGATTTTCTAAACCAATTCCCGATCTACTAAAGTCTTTGGCCATTTATGAAATGTATTCAATAGCTATGTATTTTTCCCACAGACTGTATTTTGGATTTATTTCGAGGAATTATAAAGGATCTGAAAACTTAAAAAAACATATCATTATCGGTTTTTCAGGATCTCTACTGGTTACACTTTTGGTATTGGTAATTTTAAGATTTATCGTTAGGGTATTTTTTTTCGGAGCAGCCCCAGAATCATTTTTAGAGAATTCAAAGGGTTATTTCTATTTCGGTATCAATATCACTTTTATTGTCACTTTGCTGTTTTATATTTTTTATTTTTTCAAGGCGACTTCGGAAAAAAAATTAAGTGAGTCACAAGTTGTAGCAAAAACAGAAACGGCTAAATATGAATCGCTAAAGAGCCAGTTAGATCCACATTTCTTATTTAATAGCTTAAATGTATTGACCTCTTTAATTGGAGAAAACCCGGTATTGGCGGAAAAATTTACTGCCAAATTATCGAAAGTATATCGCTATGTACTAGAACAGAAAAATAAAGATCTGATTCCTTTAAGCGAGGAACTGGAATTTGCAAAAACCTACATGGAACTTCTTAAAATGAGATTTGAAGATGCGGTGGTGTATGAAATTCCGGAGAAAGTATCGAATATTGAATTAAAAATTGTACCCCTGTCATTACAAATCCTCTTAGAAAATGCAGTGAAGCACAATGTAATAAGTAGTGAGTCTCCTTTAAGCGTAAAAATTTATGAAGAAGAAGGTAATTTATTGGTAGAAAACAATTTAAACAAAAAAGATAATTTAGAAAAAAGTACGAAAATCGGGTTGAATAATATTCGGGATCGTTATGGATTGATCACGAAGCGACCCTTCATTGTAGAAGAGAAGAATAAAATTTTCAAGATAACCTTGCCATTATTAACACAAAAAATTAAAACGATGAGTACAGACAACAGAATTTTAGAAAGCAAATATTTAAGAGCAAAACATAGGGTAGAAGAAATCAAAGGTTTTTATGCCAGTTTAATATCATATGTAATCATTATTCCATTCTTGATTTTTATTTATTTTCGATTTACTCCTTTTACCATTCAATGGTTTTGGTTTCCAATGCTCGGTTGGGGAATAGGATTGGTTTTTCAAGGTTTTTCGGCCTTTGGAAACCCGCTTTTTGGACGTGATTGGGAGGAGAGAAAAATCAAAGAAATAATGAATAAGGAAGATAATTCAATGTGGCAGTAATTATAATATAAAGAAAAATGGAAGATAGAAATAAAATTGACAGGTATTTAGAAGCACAAAAACAAGTGGAAGAAATCAAAGGTTTTTACATACATTTAATTGTTTACCTTATTGTAAATGTCTTTATTATTTATGGTATTTTAAGCTCTATTGGTTTGGATCAGTTGAATTTTTGGACATTTTCGACGGCCATATTTTGGGGAATCGGATTGTTTTTTCACGGGTATCATGTATTTGGAAAGAACTTGTTGTTTGGTAAGAAGTGGGAAGAAAGAAAAATTAAGGAACTTATGGAGAAGGACAAAAACGAATTTTGGGAATAAAAATAATTAAGTTTTGAGAATAGTTATAGTTGAGGATGAAAAACCCGCTGCAAGAAGATTAGTAAGATTAATCGAAAATCTCGGTTTTGAAGTTGAGATGACATTGCATTCTGTAAGTGAGTCTGTAGATTGGTTTTTAAATAATAAAAATCCCGATCTAATCTTGTTGGATATTCAATTGTCGGATGGTTTGTCTTTTGAAATCTTTGATGAGGTATTCATCGAAAGTCCCATTATTTTTACAACAGCTTACGATGAATATGCGCTAAAAGCGTTTAAATTAAATAGTATTGATTATCTGCTTAAACCCATTGACGAAGATGAGTTAAAATTGGCTATTGAAAAATTTCATCTCAATTGGAGTAGTGCTAATCCACTTACATTTGACATAGATCAAATAAAGAATGCACTAAAATTAACCGAAGAAAAGAAGTTTAAAAAAAGATATCTTGTCAAGATTGGCCAGTATTTAAAAATGATACCAGTAAGTGAAATATCTTGTTTTTATTCGGCGAATAGAGGTACCTATTTCAAGACCAATGATAACAGAGATTACTTATTAGAGCAAACTTTAGATCAAATAGAGGAAGAAATGAATCCCATTCATTTTTTTAGGATCAATAGAAAATACATTATTAATATGGATGCAATAAGGGAGATGGTATCATATACCAACAGCAGAATACAAATTAAGTTGCAAAAAATGGAAGAGGACGATCTTATTGTCAGTCGGGAAAAGGTAAAAAAATTCAAAGAATGGTTAGATTGATCACTATTCAACAGCTGAAAAAAAACTAAAACAATTACTTCCGTAAACTTTGACCTGAACGAAATTAGCCATCTTTGAAAGGTCTGTTTGTTTAGAGTGTTCAATAATCAAGAGACCATTTTCATTCAATAAATTCCTTTTAAAAACGGTCAGTACTAATTTTTGAAAATCTTCTTGAGGAAGGTCGTATGGCGGGTCGGCAAAAATAATATCAAAAGTTTGATATGTTTTATCCAAATAACGAAATACTTCACTTTTAACAACAGACAAATTTAAATCGAGCTCATTGTCTATTTTATTTATATAGCCTATACAGCCTGAATTTTGATCTACAGTTGTGATGTGCTTTGTACCTCTGGAAGCAAATTCAAAGCTAATATTTCCGGTGCCTGCAAATAAATCACAAATACTTATATCGTCAAAGTCGTATCGGTTATAAAGAATATTAAAAAGTGCTTCTTTGGCCATGTCAGTTGTAGGCCTTACCGGTAAATTTTTTGGAGCATTCAGTCTTTTACCCTTGTATTTTCCAGAGATAATTCGCATCAATTTTGGTGTAACAGAATAAAAAATTGCCTTTTTATTTCCTCATTAAATGCATCAGCATAGCTGTAAGAACTTCTGTTCTCAATAAAAGAAACATTTTTAATGTATTTGTAAGCAATGTTGTAAAGAGAATCATTCTCAATGATTTCGCCCAAAAGAACAAGTTCTAAATATTCTGTACTAAATTTTAACTGTTCTGCGCAGAAAAGCAGATAATAAATAAAATCTGTTTTATTCTGAAAAGCAAAACTATTAGACAATTGAAGCTGGTTGTTGGCTATAGCGATTAAATCGAGTTGGTTACCATGGACATGGGCAAAAAAATGAGGTTTCTCACTCAATTTGTAGATATTCAGGATATTTTGCAATAAAATGGTCTTAGAATGCCTGTACTCAAATTCACCAAATTTATCAATCAAAAAGTTGTTAATGTTGACAAAGGGAACAAATACATTAACCATATCGTGTGTAGTAATTTTGTCGTAAACGATAAAATCGTTTTCATATACTTTTAGATTGTATTTTAGATAATCCTTTAGGTTATGTTCGTTAAACAAGGCCTTCGGAACTATAGTTGATAAATTATTATAGTGACTAATATTTACATCTTGAAAATTATGCTGAAGCAACGGTTCATTATTGAAAACGGTTTTCAGGTTTTTCAAATGTTTTATAGGATCAATAGATGGTTCATCAAAGGGTGTGTAAGACAATAAATCAATAAAATTAGTGTCTTTATTTAGGGTACAAAAAGAAAATCCATCCAAACTGATTTGGATGGATAATTGTATATTGTTAAGTTTAGTAAAATCTACTGAACCTCTAGATATCTGTATCTTCTTTTTTACCATCATAAGAAGGAGGCCAGTTACCGTTAGAATTAACTTCGTTTAATGAACCTACTTGAATATATTCTCCCGGAACATTTATACCACCCAAAGCTTCTTTTTCTTGCCGGATTAAATCTTTATCCATACCGTCTAAAACAATTGCCTTATCTACCTTTACTTCAAAAACAGGAGTTTTTACACCAGTCACTTTTTCAATCGTACCAACTTTTAGATCAAATTCTTTATCGGTTCCTGGAACTTTAAACATATTTTTATAGTCTCTCCCTTCAAAACTACTTTTAACGGGTTTATAACCTACGGTGTCCACCACTCTTTTTTCTACATCGACCGTAATTCTGCCTCGTTGTTCAGTAACTACTACGTTCTTTACTTCCGTAATAGCGAATTGAGCAGTGTCTATAAATGAAATTAATGCCGGTTTGTTATCTGTAAATCTTCTGTTTACTTCTGCATATGCCAATTCTGCATCTCTAATCATTTTTAAGTTGTTTATCACTTTGGCATACCTCACTTTCTTTTCTTTATTGAAATTGATAGGAGTCATGATCGAGCTATAAATTTTATAACCCAAGAAGATGATAGCTGCCCATAATACAAGAGATAGTAAAGGTTTTAATTTGTGAGGAATTACATTTACAATTAAAATCGCTAAAAGTGAAACGACAATGATTGCAACAATAATAATAAAAACTGAAGTCATTTTTTAATTTTTTTGTTTATACGGTCAAAGGCAAATCTACAAAAATTTTTTTATGATAAAAGAAATAATTTTGTTTAAAATCTCATTTGACAAAGCCTTCATTAGTAGGTAATTATTGTGTTTTTTAGTACTTTGATATACAAATGTTTGTAAAATATACCCTAATACATACAACGGCTTATTGGCGCATTTTTCTTTAATTTGTTCTATGGTATTAAAGCCGGAAGAAATATATCTTAAACTAAGTCAAAGGTTCCCATACGAACCTACTTCCTTACAAGACGAAACTTTGAGATTGTTGGCGGAATTCATTTTAGATAAAAATGATTCTATATTTCTACTCAAGGGATTTGCCGGTACAGGTAAGACAACCATTATTTCTTCTCTTGTAAAAACGCTTCCATTTGCTTTCAAAGAATCGGTTTTATTGGCACCAACAGGAAGAGCCGCCAAAGTAATCACAAATTATTCAGGGAAAGAGGCATTTACAATTCACAAGAAAATTTATTACCCTAAAAAGGGTAAAGGTGGAGGGGTAAGTTTCACATTGCAAAAGAACAAGCATAGCAATACTATTTTTATTGTAGATGAAGCATCGATGATTCCAGATGAAATGAACGAATCTAAACTCTGGGAAAATGGTTCTCTTCTAGATGATTTGATGACATTTATTGACGGAGGAAGGCAATGCAAATTAGTTTTAATAGGAGATACAGCGCAATTACCTCCGGTACATATTGATGAAAGTCCTGCTTTAAGTGCTGCTCTTCTTAATTTGAAGTTTAACAAACAAATTTATGAATCAGAACTGACTGAAGTTACAAGGCAAGATATCAATTCAGGTATATTGATAAATGCTACTTCTTTAAGACTAGCCATAGAGGAGGAATTATTTCAATCTTTTAGATTTAACCTCAATTTCCCTGATATTATACATCTGCAAACAGGAGATGATATCCTAGATGCATTTATGGGTTCTTATTCTGTTCCCGGAATTGAAGATACCTGCTTGATTGTTAGATCAAATAAAAGAGCAAATAGTTATAACGAACAAATCAGGGCCAGAATATTAGATAGAGATGCTGAAATAGCAACGGGAGATCATTTAATGGTTGTAAAAAATAATTATTATTGGCTCCAAGATTCAAATGAAGTTAGTTTTATCGCGAACGGAGATATTTGCGAAGTAATGCAGATATATAAATATATTGATTTATATGGTTTTCGTTTTGCTGAAATTAAACTGAGAATGATAGATTATCCAAATGAACCTCCCTTTGATACCGTCATTATTTTAGATACACTAAAAAGTGAATCCCCCTCTCTTACCTTCGATCAATCTAATCAGTTATATCAGGAAGTGGCAAAAGATTATTCAAATTATAGATCAAAGTACAAGATTATGCTGGCTATAAAGGAAAATAAATATTTTAACGCTCTTCAGGTAAAGTTTTCTTACGCCATCACTTGTCATAAATCTCAGGGCGGACAATGGAAAAACGTTTTTATTGAACAACCATATTTACCAAACGGACAAGATATTTCATATTTTCGTTGGTTGTATACTGCAATTACACGGGCACAGGAAAAATTATTTTTAATCGGATTTAAGGATGAATAGTAAAAGTTTCAAAATCTATGGACTAGTTGGTGCGATCATACTTTTTTCGAGTTGTTCGGTCAACAAAAAAATACTAAAGGATGTCAGCAAACAATCTGTGCAGGAAGAGTTCTTTAGAGGGATTGTAGTATTTGATCCTGAGAAGAACGAAACTGTTTTGAATATTAATGGAAACAAATATTTTACACCTGCATCAAACACAAAATTATTTACATTTTATGCCGCTTATAAAACAATTAAGGACTCGGTTGCCGGATTAATGTTCTACGAGAACAGAGACTCCCTTGTAATTTCTGGAACGGCAGACCCATCATTGCTTTATGGATTTAAAGAAAGTAAAACCATTCCATTTTTAAATTCGAAAAGTCAAAATATTTATATCGTCGATAACAAAATAGATGAACCTTTTTTTGGCAACGGTTGGGCTTGGAACGATTTTGCTTATTCCTATATGGTAGAAAAGAATCTTTTTCCGATTTATGGAAATTATGTCGAATTATCGAAAATGGATACGACTATTACCGCTTTTCCTGAGTTTTTTAAAAAATCTGTTGCAGTTAAGGATGAGATTCGAGAGAGAAGAGATTACTTCACTAACGAATTTTATGTCAAGGCAAATGATAATTTCAAGGGACGTGCAGTTCCTTTTAAAACTTCTAATCAGTTAGTGGCCGATATTCTCGGTGATACATTGAAAAGGAAGATCACCCTGATACCTTCAACATTTGATAAACCGATGAAACCATTGTATAGCGTTGCTTCCGATTCATTGTATAAGGAAATGTTATTAGTTAGTGATAATTTTATTGCTGAACAGTTAATGCTGCAGGTTGGAAATGCTTTGACGGGTAGTTATAGTGTGGAGAAAGGCATTGATACCATTTTGAAATCATACTTGAAAGAAATTCCTCAAAAACCTCGTTGGGTAGATGGCTCGGGTTTGTCTAGATATAATTTGTTTACACCCGAAGGTATAGTTTATTTATTAAATAGAATGTATAGAGAAATTCCGAAAGAAAAACTTTTTGAATTTTTACCCAATGGCGGAGAATCTGGAACGTTAAAGAATTATTTTAAGAATGATAAGCCCTATATTTTTGCGAAGACAGGAACACTTTCGAATAACCACAATATTAGTGGTTATTTGCGGACAAGAAGTAACAAGATATTGATATTCAGTTATATGAATAATCATTATATGGGATCGGCAACTGATCGAAAAACAGAAATGGAAAAAGTTTTTAAGGCGCTATATGAGAACTATAAATAATGAATGACTGTTGGCTATAAAATTAACTTTTGCTCAATTTTATTGATAATTTTATCCGGGTCGGTTAAATAATCAAACCATAAAATTTTATCATCTTTTTTAAACCAGGTGAACTGTCTTTTGGCAAATCTGCGTGTGTTTTTTTTGATTTCCTCAATCGCGAATTCCAAATTGATTTCTCCTTCGAAATAGGAAAATAATTCTTTATAACCAACTGTTTGTAAAGCATTTAAATCTTTGTAAGGCAATAGTTTTCGAGCTTCATCTATCAGGCCATTTTCTATCATACGGTCAACTCTTTGGTTGATTCTGTCATAAACAATTTCTCTTGGTGCGGTTAAACCGATTTTAATGGAGTTGAATTCTCGCGGAGATTTGTTTTCAGATAAAAAAGAAGAATATGGCTTGCCACTTGCTAAACAGATTTCTAAAGCTCTTATTAAACGCTGAGGATTTTCTAAATCAATTTGGTGATAGGTGGTAAAGTCTAAATTTTTTAGTTCATTTTGCATTGTTCGAATACCTTTTTCCACCAGACGTGTTTTTAAGTTCTTTCTTATTTCTGGGTGAACCTCAGGAAAGTTGTCTAATCCTTTGCAAATCGCATCAACATACAATCCACTGCCTCCAACCATTACCACAACAGCATGTTTTTCAAATAGTCCTTCCAATTTTTTTAACACGTCTCTTTCAAAATCCCCAACAGAATAGTCGTCATTGATCGATAAATTCTGAATAAAATGATGAGGTACGGTATTCAATTCAACCACCGTAGGTACTGCGGTACCAATGTTCATTTCTTTAAAAAACTGTCTCGAATCTGCGGAAATAATCTCGGTTCTAAAATGTTTAGCCAACGTGATTGCCAGTGCAGTTTTTCCAATCGCAGTAGGACCAATGACCGTTATTAAGTTACCTTTTTTCATTTATCGACAAAAATAGTGTTAATTGCAAGATTCAGTGACTAGAAAAAGATTTTTCTATTAAAATAATGACCTCTCAAAAGCGTTATAGTACTGAAATCAATTCTTATGAAAACCCTCAACCTAATACTTCTTTTAGTATTTCTTTGTTTATCACTAAATTCTATAGCTCAGGAGCTCAAATTTTACCAGGATGATGGAATTACAGTGATTCCGGAAGATGGGACAAATTTTCCAGAGCCTGGTTCATATACTCATTTTGGAAATGTAAACTATGGCACTAATAGATCGATTAACATTGTTGTTAAAGTCGAAGAAAACTTGTTTCTTCCATTTTTAACACCAAGACTCTATCAAACATATGACGCCAATGGAAACCCAAGTAATCCATATACCGGAAATGATTTTGTGGTATCTGGCTTGACGCCTAATCCAAATCCATTTTATATTGCCGCAGGCTCAGAATTTTCGTTTACCGTTACTTTTCAACCGCAGTCAAATGGAGTAAAGGATATCATCATAGATTTAAAACCGTTAATAAATTCGAATAATAATTTTAATATGCGAGGTGTAGGACTGGCCTCTGAAATCGAGGTTGTTCATCGGAATAATGGAATAACAGTACTACAAAACAGCCCTTCATCCCCCGAAAATGGTACTGATTTTGGAAATTTGGGTATCGGAACTATAAAAATCGGTGAGTTCTCTATTCAAAATGAAGGCTCTTTACCTCTAACGATCGACCAATATAATCTCACAGGAAGTGCAAATTTTAAGTTGTTAAATAACGGCATTGATATCGTTGCCCCAGGGGAATCAGAAACTTTTGAGGTTGAATATGTGCCAAACAATGCAAATACTCATAATGCGACTTTAACCATTTTGAATAATGATCCAGATGAAGGTTCATTTGTTATGAATTTTATAGGAAGAGGTGCAGTGATGCCGGGAGACTTTGGAAAACTGATGATTACCCAAACCTATGAAAATGGAAATAATGATTTTGTTGAGGTTAAGAATATTTCCGGAGGAGTTATATCCAATACTTTTTATTTAGCAAGGTTTGACAACAATACTAATAATAATCCGAGAAGCAATGTTACATTAGGGACCTTTCAAGCAGGAGAAATCAAGTCAATTCCATTTTCGTTTTCAGGGAGCGATATCTTAGTGATTTCAACTTCGAATCGAAGAAATTGTTTTGCAGACAGGATTGAGATGATTGGAAGCATAAATCAAAATTGGGGTCAGGGGAAGTCGTTAATTAAGAGTGATTGCGCATCAACTGATCCTCATTTAGATTTTTCTTTGGCCGATTGGCAAGAGCTGTCTTTAGAGGAAGTCAATTCAGCCCAAAATGATCAAAACTTAAAACTTGGGGTTCATTTTAGTGGCGAATCTATTTACAATAATGGTTGGACCAATGGTTTTCCTGACAGAACAAGAACAGTAAGAATATCAGGGGCTTATAATGATCCAACACCTTTTAAATCATGTGATTTAATTGTTGATGCCAATTTGAATTTTGACCACAACATCAACCAAAGTGTAGAGGTTTTTAGAAATTTAACGGTAATAAATGGCCAATTTATAATTGGAGATACTGAGTCTTTAGTGATGCACAATAATTATGCTTCTATTTTAGGATCGATAACTAAAATAGAAAAAACAACAAACTTAGAGAGGATTTATGATGCAACATATTGGTCTTCTCCTGTACAAAATGGGAATTTACAGAACGTTTTTTCCGGTGTCAATAAAAACAGAATATTCTTGCTAGACCCTTCAAGGAAAAATCAAGTTTATCTTAATACAGCATATGAACATTGGTTCGTTGCGGAGGGAAATATGAATACAGGAAGGGGGTATTCTATTGATGGAAAACAAATCGGCATCAATACTTTTACTTTTAGTGGAAAACCTAATAATGGAAAAATATCAACTCAAATCTTCTTTAATTATGGAACCGGCGTGGCGAGTAATGATTTTAATTTAGTTGGAAATCCATATCCTTCTGCGATTGATCCGATAAAATTGATTCAGGCAAATACTGATGTGTTCGACGGAGCTATCTATTTATGGACACACCAAATTGACGCTGATCAGGGAGGGAATTTTTCTTCGAATGATTATATCGTTTATAACCTGGCTGGAAGTCAATATAATTCCGTGCCAACTCCCTATTTTATCAGTTCAGGACAAGGCTTTATGGTAAATGCCATTAAAACGGGTTATTTAAAATTTGAGAATGCGATGAGGGTAGTGGGGAATAATCAATATTTTTTTAAGGCTGAGCTAAGTAAAAATAGTGTGGAAGGAAAAGATAGAGTTTGGTTAAAAATTATTGATCAAAAGAAAGTAAAAAAAGAAACTTTGATTGGCTTCTTTGATGAAGCTACTTCTAATTATGATCCTGGTTATGATGCAAAGCTTTATCCAGGGGCGGGATTAAAAATATTTTCAATAGCAGGAGATGATTTTTTATCGATACAAAGTGTCGAAAAAGAGTTCGACAACAAAGAAATTCGAATCGGATTTTCAACGGATGACGAACAAGATTTGCAAATTGGATTGGCAAAATTTGAGGGAGATCTAAAATCGATTGATATCTATTTGATCGATCATAAATTAAATATAGAACATAATCTGAAATTAGGAAACTACAACTTTCGTGAAACAGAAACAGGTTTTATAATTGATCGTTTTAGTATAAAATTTCATGCCACTGCTGCCCTTAGTATTGATGAGCAAATCTCAGAAGATAATTTGATCAGAATAAAACAAAAACCAGAGGTCCTGGAATTGGAAAGTCTCGAAATTATAGAAGGTGTTCAACTATTTGATATAATGGGAAGATCCTTAGGTCAATATAAGGGTACTCAAAAAAATATCCAATTATCAACTAAATCGTTCAAACCTGGAACTGTAGTTTTAATAATGGTTAATCTGGCAAATGGCCACGAAATCAGTAAAAAGGCAATTATATATAATTAAAAAATCCAATGCAAATGCATTGGATTTCAACTAAATATCTATTTAAAAACTAAAATATTTCTCTTCCTGAAAAATGAAATATGCTTTCAATGGCAGCATTTTCATCACTGTCTGAACCATGCACGGCATTTTCTCCAATAGAAGCAGCATACAATTTTCTAATTGTTCCTTCTGCTGCATCAGCAGGATTTGTAGCACCGATTAAGGTTCTAAAATCTTCTACCGCATTTTCTTTTTCTAGAATAGCAGCCACAATTGGTCCTCTTGTCATATACGATACTAAGTCGTTAAAAAATGGTCTTTCTTTATGAATAGCATAAAAAGTTTGTGCATCTCTTGTTGACAATTGTGTTAATTTCATCGCCACTATACGAAAGCCCGCAGCATTAATTTTTTCTAAAATTGCTCCAACATGTCCTTTCTCAACCGAATCAGGCTTTAACATGGTAAATGTTCGATTTGTAGTCATTATCTATTTTTTAATTTTTGCGCAAAAATACCTGAAAACTATTCATCAATGCAAATTTTATCGTAATTATTTTGGATATTTTTGAGAATAAGATTGTAGTAATTGATTCTTCTCCCCCCGAATTTCCATTTTTACCACATTGTTTTTAAGATCAAAATATAGGATGCCAAAATTGTTTTGAAAAATAACATCGCTTACTCTGTATGGGTTTGGTTCTCCTTTGAAAGAGGTATACGCATGTGTCATTCCACTTGAAGTGAAATCGATTAAAGGATAGTTCAACCCCTCAATATTTTTAGATGAAATCTCCGAAATGTGCCTGTCTCCCGATAAAATAATCACATTTTTCGCCTGAGTATGAACTAAAAGCAAATCTAATTTTTTTACTTCATCAGGCATATTTCCCCAAGTCTCAAAACCGTGCTGGTTGGACCAAACCTGGATACTACTCATAATAATGTGAAAATCAGCCTTTGAATCATTTAATTCATTTTCAAGCCACTTCCATTGTTCATGGCCTAGAATTGTACCACCACTTTTTGGAATATATCTTTTCTTGCCATCTTTTGCTCTTTCAAGGTCTGAGCGAAAATACCTGGTATCTAAAACAATCACTTTGATTAACTTGTCTTGTACAGGAAAAGTTTTTGAAGAATAAATACCTTTTTGTATCCTTCGTGGATCGCTTTTCGAAACACCCAAAAAATCTAAAAACAATTCTTGCGATTTTTCTTTCATGGGATATCCTGCGCCTCCGTCATTTTCTCCATAATCGTGATCATCCCAAGTGCCAAGAATCTCAACTTTATTCCTAAATGCTTTATAATTTTCATTTTGAAGGAGTATTTCGTAATTTTTAATCATCACCTCGGGTCTATCCGTATCAGAATAAATCACATCGCCCCCCCAGATAAATAAATTTGGGTCGTGTTTTTCAATTTCTTCCCAAAGATTATTGGTTAGAAATTGGTTATTACAGGATCCAAAAGCAACGGTAAAATCTGGAGTTTCCTTTTCTTGTCCAAGGCATGAAGACAGTGTAAAATAAATTAGGAAGATTGGAAAGTATTTAAAAGACATCCAGAAAATTATAAGAATAAGTAAAATTACATAAAACGATCAGTTTTTAAATCAAATTTTAATTTTATTGTATATTCGCAACCTATGCATGAGAAGCAAATAGGAGAAGTAAAAAGATTGCTCGAAAAGTCGCGAAATATTGCCATTGTTTCGCATAGAAACCCTGACGGAGACGCTTATGGTTCTAGTTTGGCGTTGTCTCAATTACTAAAAAAATTAGGCCATTCAACTACGGTTATTTCGCCCAACGATTGTCCGAACTTTTTAAAATGGATGCCGGGACAAAACGAAATCGTGATCTTTGAGGAACAAACAGAAACTGCAAGGGAAATTTTACAAAAAGCAGAAATTGTTTTTACCCTTGATTTTAATGCTTTGAATAGGGTAGGACATGATATGGAAATGGCTTTGTTGGATATCGCTCCTATTTATATTATGATAGATCATCATCAGGAACCTGATGATTATGCTGCTTACAGCTATGTAGATCCAAAAATTTGTTCAACAAGCCAATTGATTTTTCAATGGGCAATTCAAATGGGTTGGGAGCACCTACTTGATAAAGACATCGCGACATGTATGTATACCGGTATTTTAACAGATACAGGATCTTTTAGATTTTCCAATACAAATGGAGATACACATAGAATAGTTGGTGATTTATTGGATTTAGGTGTAGAACATACCAGCGTATACAGAGAAATTCATGAAAACTCTATTGGCAGATTAAAACTTTTGGGAAAAGCGCTCAAGAACTTGGTCTACTTAAAGGAGTTTCGAACAGCTTTTATTACCCTAAAAAATTATGAACTAAAACAATGTAATTACCAAAAAGGAGATACAGAAGGATTTGTTAATTATGCTTTGTCACTGAGCAATGTTGTTTTGGCTGCAATTTTCATCGAAGATAAACAACAGAATATCGTCAAAATTTCTTTTCGTTCTGCTGGCGACTTTAATGTGAATGAGTTAGCCAGAGAATATTTTAATGGAGGTGGACACATTAATGCTGCCGGTGGGAAAAGTGATCGGGGATTAAAAGAAACGGTGGATGATTTTATAGCGATTTTACCTAAATATAAAGATGCATTAATAGCTTGTTATGAATAAATTAAGTTTACTTATTGTTTTTGCCTTACTGCTTATAGCTTGTAAAAAAACAGAGCCAAGAAAGCCCGTAATTCGCAAGACAAGCACGTTTATGAAAGAATCGATTGAAAGAAATCAAAAGATCAATCAATTTGAGGAGGAAATTTTGCAATTGAAATTGCAAAAAGACAGTGTGAATAACTACATTACCTCAGCACAAGGGTTTTGGTATTTCTACAATCAAAAAGACAGTTTAAACACCGGCTTACCTGAAACGGGCGATGAGGTATTATTTACATATGAGGTAAAAAGAATTAATGACTCGATTGTTTACAGCGAAGGTCAGATTGGAGAAATAACCTATATCGTAGATAAACAGGAATTGATAACAGGTTTGCAGGATGGCATCAAGCTGATGAAGGAAGGCGAAGTAGTCACTTTTCTTTTTCCATCTCACAAGGCCTATGGTTATAGTGGAGCAGAAGGTATTAATCCAAATGAACCACTTATTTACAAAGTAAAACTGAAAAAAATAATAAAGAATTAAAGAGATTAAAATTATGAAGAACATGCTAAGATTAAGTTTTTTAGTGATGGTTATTTTGTTAACTTCATGTAAGACAGCTAAATATCCTGATCTTTCTGATGGTTTATACGCCGATTTGCAGACTAGTAAAGGGGATATATTATTGTTTTTGGAATATGAAAATACTCCGGTGACAGTAGCAAATTTTGTTTCATTAGCAGAAGGGACTAATCCATTTGTTTTGGAAGAATTCAAGGGTAAACTTTTTTATGACGGATTAACATTTCACAGGGTAGTAAAAGATTTTGTTGTGCAGGGAGGAGATCCAAGGGGTAATGGAACAGGTGATCCGGGCTATAGATTTGAAGATGAATTTCCGGTAGATGACGCTGGAAATATTTTGCTTTCTCATGATAAAGCAGGGATTTTATCCATGGCTAATGGTGGTCCGGATTCTAACGGAAGTCAGTTTTTTATAACACTGAATGAAATCAAACGTTTAGACGGAATACATACTGTTTTCGGACATGTCATTGTTGGCCAAGAGGTGGTAGATACCATTCAAAAAGGTGATGTAATTGAAAAGGTAGAAATCATTCGTGTAGGAAAAGATGCACAGAATTTTGATGCCAAAAAAGAGTTTGAGTCATATTTTTCCAAAGTAATTGAAAAAAAGAAAGAAGAAGAGGCTGAAAAAGAAAGAGTTAAGGCAGAACTTTTGAACTTGATTCATGAAAAAGAAGCGGACGCAGTAATTATGCCATCCGGACTTAAAATCATAAAAATTAGAGACGGCATGGGTAAAAAACCTGTGATGGGTAGTCAGGTAAATGTTATTTACGCGGGTTATTTTGAGACGGGGGACCTTTTCGATTCTAACAATCGTGAAATTGCCAAAAAACATGGAAAATATGACAAGCGCAGAGAGGAGATGAGAGGTTATGATGCCATCCCCATGGATTATAGTCTTGATGCCAGGTTGATTCCGGGTTTTAAAGAAGGTTTATTACAAATGAATTATGGGGATAAGTTATTGTTGTTGATTCCATCTCATTTGGGATATGGGGAGCAGGGCTCGGGTAATGTTATTCCACCCAATGCAAATTTGATTTTTGAATTAGAAATTTTGGAGTAATTGCTTAAATAATGTAAAGAAAAAAAGAGGAAGCCATGTTTCCTCTTTTTTGTTTTTATGTTGTTTGTATCTTTTTTATTGGAATTGAATAAAAAAAACTAAAAAAGTGCAACACATATTTTTGTTTATCGTATTTAAAGTAGAATAGTTTAAGAAATGGGTGGTACGGCAGAAATTAATTTGCTGGTAGAAAAATGCAAAAAAAATGACCGAAGGTCTCAGATGCAATTGTATGAGCGGTATTGTTCGGCTATGTATCAAGTGGCTTTAAGATATTTATCAGATGAGGCAACGGCTCAAGATGCCATGCAGGAAGGTTTTATTAAGGCTTTTAAGTTTATCGAGACTTACAATTATCAAGCTCCTTTTGGGGCATGGTTAAAAAAGATCGTGGTGAATACCTGTCTTGATATTTTAAAAGTTAAAAAAGTGGATATGGTACCTTTAGAATCCGTGAGTTCGTCATTAGTTGAAACAGAAGACTGGAAGGTTCCAGATGAAACAACTTATCGAATTATCCTTAACATGATGGATCAATTGCCGGAAAGTTATAAAAATGTGGTGAAACTCTATTTACTCGAGGGTTATGATCACGCAGAAATATCAGAGATATTATTGATTTCGGAAGTTAATTCTAGAACAAAGCTTGCCCGTGGTAAGGATAAATTATTGAATTTATTAAATAATAGATAAAATGGATGTAAAAGAGATTATTAGGTTAGAGAAAACGGCTAAACCATTGCCCGAAAATCATAAATTCATTTTTGAACAAAAGTTGGATCGAGCCTTACATCAAAAAAGTTTGTTTAAACCACTTTTGATTGCAGTGTCAATGTTACTTTTCTTTTGTTTAGGCCTTTATAATTTTTCATCCACTAACGAAAAACAGATTCAGCAAAGTGTTTCGGATTATGTTTCAGTGGGAGATTTTTCGCCAGAATTAAAGAAATTAGAAAATTATTATATCACAGCTATAAATTACCAATTGGCCAATTTAAACGTTAATGAAGACGGAAAGGAAATTTTAGCGAAATACTTGCAGCAATTAAATGAATTAACGCAATCATATAAACTCCTTTCTCAAAAATTACAAAAAGATGAAATTGATGAGGCATTGATAAATGCCCTAATAGATAACCTACAAATGAGGTTGAGTCTAATGTTAGAATTAAAAAAGGAACTTAAAAAAATAAATTCAGATGAGAACAAAACTGTTTAATATGCTTACTGTAATATTTATGTTGCTCGTAAATGTATCTATTGCCCAAAATAAAATCAATTTACCCGTACAAAATTATAGTGTAAAGGACGATGTAGACATCTTGTTAGAAGCCGTAAATCAGGAGATTCAAATTGAAAGATGGAATCAAAACAAAGTTGAAATTGAAGGAGTCATTGAAGGAGGAACCTATTCTGTTGAAGAGGAGGAAAGATTGAAAAAAAGTTGGGATATTCACGTAGCAAAAACCGGAAATAGAATTGAAATTGAATCTAAGCACAATTCGAAATATGAATATGCTTTCCCACCTGGCGATGAATGGGCGATCATGACAGAACAGTTTGTGATGTTACCAGAAATGATTGATGACTTGGTAATGCCTATTTTACCCGATATGGGGGAATTGTTAGGTAATATCGATTATCAATTTGATTTTGATTCTGATACCATCTTTTTTGATTTTGAAAAGTTTCAAAATGATAAGGAATATATGAAAGAGTGGCAGGAAAAGAATAAAGAAAAATTTAAACAAATTCAAAAAGCCTTGGAACAGAATGAAGAACTACTTAGAAAAAAGGAGGAAATTCATAGAAAAGTGGAAATGGAACAAAGAGAAGCAATAGAAATCCATGAACAAAAGATGAAAAAGGAGATCGCGAAAAGAGAATTGGCACTTGAGGAAAGAGACCGCGAAATTAAACGGATCATCGAAAAAAGAAATAAAATGCCCAAAGCAAATTATATTCTTAAACTTAAGATACCTAAGAATGCCAAATTGGAAATGGATGTTACTCGTTGCAAAATTATAACTGAAGGTTAGAAATTCTTCCATACATTGTTTAATAAAATTAACAAAAAATTAAACAAAAAATTTTTTAAACGCAGAATAGGTGATGTATCTTTACAAAAATAAAAACCTATTCTGATGAAAACCAAACAATTGATTCTTTCACTTGCCTTATCATTGGGAATGATTACATTTTCTGTTGCCAATGATGATCAACTAAAGGTGAAAAAAAATAATCAGGAAACTTCTGTTTCTCCTATTAATGACAAAATGCCTCCTAATATTGTTGGAGTGGCCGCTTCTAATGATAATTTTACTACACTTGTTGCCGCTGTAAAAGCTGCCGATTTGGTTGAAACATTGAGCGGAAATGGACCTTTTACAGTATTTGCTCCAGTAAATAGTGCCTTTGCAAAGCTTCCTGCCGGTACAGTTGATCATTTGCTCAAACCAGAAAATAAGGCAGCTTTGACATCTATTTTAACTTACCACGTTGTTGCCGGGAAATTTGATGCGGCTCAAGTTGTTCAAGCTATCAATGATAATAATGGAAAATTTGTCATTAAGACGGTCAATGGAGATTCTTTAACAGCTTCGTTAAGTGATGGTAAAGTTCATCTAATGGATTCTAAAGGAAATCATTCTACTGTAGTTCTTGCTGATGTTGATGCCTCAAATGGCATAATTCATGCAATTGATACTGTAGTCATGCCAAATTAACATTTGAGGGGATGTTAATTTAGAAAACCGTTGTTATGCAACGGTTTTTTTATTGTTCAGAAATTTATTGTCTTTACTAAATCAAAGCACCAATATATC
>CAZWAN010000022.1:0-1934 GCA_964631875.1 uncultured Flavobacteriaceae bacterium | reverse complement strand
TTTTTTTATTGTTCAGAAATTTATTGTCTTTACTAAATCAAAGCACCAATATATCTTTCCGCGTCCAATGCCGCCATGCAACCGGTTCCAGCTGCCGTCACTGCTTGTCGGTATTCTTTATCTTGCACGTCACCGCAGGCAAAAACACCCGGTACATTGGTTTTAGTTGTTTTTCCTTTGGTAATTAGGTAACCAACCTCATCCATTTCCAAGAAACCTTTAAATATATCAGTATTAGGTTTATGTCCTATGGCAATAAAAACACCTGTAACCGGAATGACAGTTTTTTCATTAGTAATATTGTTGAAAACACGTACGCCCTCTACAACATTATCACCCAAAACTTCATCGATTTCTGTATTAAACATGATCTCTATGTTCGGCGTATTGTTTACTCTGTGTTGCATGGCCTTTGATGCACGCATATAATCTTTTCTTACTAAGATTGTTACTTTCTTGCAAATATTCGCAAGATAAGTTGCTTCTTCTGCAGCCGTATCTCCAGCTCCTACTACAACCACATCTTGTCCTTTGTAAAAAAAGCCATCGCAAGTGGCACAGGCACTTACTCCGCCACCAATCAATTTTTGTTCACTTGGAATATTCAGGTATTTGGCTGTTGCACCTGTGGAAATAATTACTGTTTTTGCTTCAATTATTTTAGACCCATCCACTGTAACTTTGTGCATACCCCCAACTTTATTATTAAATTCAACACTAGTTACGACACCAAACCTCACTTGAGTATCAAACCTTTCTGCTTGTTTCTTTAGATCTTCCATCAAAACGTTTCCATCAACTCCATTGGGGTAACCTGGAAAATTATCCACCTCTGTAGTGGTGGTAAGTTGACCTCCCATTTGCATTCCTGTATACATTACAGGTTTCATATCTGCTCTTGCGGCATAAATAGCAGCCGTGTAACCCGCAGGCCCTGAACCAATAATAAGACACTTTATTTGTTCTATTTCATTACTCATTATTAAACTTTTTTTATTGCCGTAAAATTAGCCAAATAGTTTTTTTTTAATCTATGATTCTGCATCTTTTTTCTCAATAAATTAATAAACAAAATCGATCCTGGAAGAAAATCAGGTAATTCGTTTTAAGTATTTTTGATAAAAATATTGTATGGAACAAAACGAGATTATTTCGATGATGGATTTTGACAAAATAGTAAAGGACAATATGGCGGTCCTTTGTTATTTTTCGACAATTAGTTGTTCTGTGGGAGAGTCTATTCTCCCAAAATTAAAATCTTTATTCGCTGAGCAATTTCCAAAAGTTCTATTTTGTGAAATTGATATGAATAGATCTCCTGATCTTTCAGCTGGTTGTCAGGTTTTTGCAGAACCCACCGTGTTAATTTATTTTGATGGAAAGGAGACAATAAGACGAAGTAGAAATTTGGGCCTATTTGAAATAGAACAGACTACAAGAAGATTTTATGATCTTCTATTTACATAATAAGCTTTTTCTATAATTTTTGTTAAAAATTCAGTAACAGGTAATTTTTCTGATTTTTTTGAGAAATAATTTTTGGTTAAATAGAAAGTATTTCTTTATTTTAAATCATCCAAGTCGAAAATGTATTCGAGGCTTTAATTGATCATTTATTTTATGCCTGGATAGCTGAAAACGATTAAATTGATTAATAACCCCCAAAAATCAAACAAAATGGATGTTTTTATGCAAGCCCATGAATTTGAAAACAGAATATTCAAATTCAAAACAACAAGTGAAAGAATCTTGGCTTCTAGAGAAGTAAAATCAATTATTTTATCGTTGAATGAAGAATATAAGTTAAAACATGACGAGCAGATCATGGACTTAATGAAACGTTTAACTGTTATCAAACGAAAAATAGAAAAAAGATTAAATAAAATTCCAAAGGCCTAATGATTACTTTTCTGTGATCGAATTTAGTTTGTTTG
>CAZWAN010000021.1:0-33253 GCA_964631875.1 uncultured Flavobacteriaceae bacterium | reverse complement strand
TATAAAATAAGAAAATATATTAAAAGGGCTAGAAGTTGTTTAATTATCCTTTTTTTGATTTTGCCCCTCTCTAAAATTGACGATAATAAAATATATAAGGGTTAGGACTATTACAAAAAGGCCTAAAACCAGTATTTCGGATTGAGTAAGATTTGAAAGAAACCAAATGATCGTAATCGATGAAAGAATGGGAACGACTAGACCCCCAGGTATTTTGAAGGAATTTTCATATTGAATACCATTTCTTCTCAGTTTAATTACGGCTAATGATACTCCTAAATACATCATTAGAACACCGGAAACTGAAATAATGGCGAGTTGCTCAAAATGACTACTAATCGCAAATATGAATCCTAAACAGGCGTAAGTAATAATGGCAGTATAGGGAGTTGCATATTTTGGATGGATTTTTGCAAGATATGCGATTGGAATGATTCCATCTTTTGAAGCACTAAAAAGAGATCTTGGGATGCTTAATATTTCACTACTCAAATTACCGAACATTGAAACAGCCGCTCCAATAGAAAGCAATGTGAGACCAATGGGACCAACAATTCTAAAAGCGACTTCACCTAAGGTATTATCTTTGTACAAGTGTAATTGATCTCCTAAAATTCCTTGTGAAATAGTTTGTATTAATACATAAAATGCCAAAACAAGCGTAACACTTATTAAAATTGCCATCGGAATATTCTTTCGAGGATCTTTAACTTCACCGTTGATAGAAATAGCAGATTCCACTCCTTGAAAAGCGAAAAAAAGCACGAGAGAGGTTTTACCGAGGGCTGATAAGGAAGGTGCATGTTCAAACATTAAATTTTCTATTGTTACTTCCTTAAAACCAATGATGATTAGAATAAGTAATGGTAGAACTTTTGCCAATGTTATAAATTTTACTAATCCTATACCTTTTCTTGACCCTAGCACGTTTATAAATGCAAGACCAAAGAAAATAGCGAAAAGAAATATAAATCTTATTAATTCATTATGCA
Organism: uncultured Flavobacteriaceae bacterium; assembly: GCA_964631875.1. Classification (GTDB taxonomy): domain Bacteria; phylum Bacteroidota; class Bacteroidia; order Flavobacteriales; family Flavobacteriaceae; genus Namhaeicola. Next base: position 32,261 of record CAZWAN010000021.1, on the reverse strand, counting down.
GAACAGGAAAAATAGATGCGGCAATGTTGAAAACGGCATTGGCTACCGCAGCATCTGCCGAAATACAAGAAATGAGAAAAACTACAATAGTGAGAAATCCAAAATAGGGACCAAATGATTCTTCAATAAAGGCATACACACCTCCAGGAGAGTTAATTTTACCTGCTACTTCTGCAAAACAGAGCATCACGAGAAAAATTAAAAAACCACAGAACAAATAGGCTGTAATGCTCGCAGGGCCCAGACCTTCTGACACAAGTGCAGGTAAGGCAAAAATTCCTGCTCCAATAATGGTGTTGACCAGGTTGGCTGTTAGTCCCCAAAGGGTGATTTCCCTACGTAATATTTTATCCATAGAAAGCCTAAATAAAAATGAGAGTTTTAAATTCTGTCGTTCAATATAAAATTTATAAAACCGAATTTACGATTTTAACCTTCAGAATTATAAAGGAATAGAAAATGATTATTCCATCACGAACTTGAAACCACCCGTTATCATATCTGCAGTAAGCCCTGAATCTCGTGAGTAGTGAGCATATTTTAGATCGATACTCTTTAAACCAAAATGCCAAATATGCGATTTAGTAAAGACATCAATATAAGACATTCCAAACCCAAATTGGTTCGCACTAAATTCAGAAAGGTCATAGTCTGACGTGTAATATTTATCTGTTGAGATATGCTCTTCGTATGGTGCAAAGTAATCAGCAGCTGTTTGATTATAAAATCTATAACTTGGATAAAGAGTAAATTTATCGGCAATTTTGATTGGTAGCTCAATACTTGCGGTGTGTGATGTAATTCCCCAATCATCCAGGTAGTACCTATAAAAGGTCCTGACAACAAAAATTTCATTGATGTAATAATTCAATCTACCTCCAATAGCAGTCTTAATTCTTTTATCGGGTAATTGCTCTACGTCATCGGCCAAATGAAAATTATCGATAAATGAGTCCTCAATATCCTTCAAGTAAACGCGTTGAAAAGGAGTTGAAAGCAAACCAGTTTGCATGATAAGGTCAAATGCTAAGGTGCCTTGTAATTTTTTTGATAAAATTTGTGAAAAGCCCAGACCCATGGCATAAGAATTTCTTCCTTTTCCATTTAATTCGGAGAATAACGGTTGGTAATTGGGATTTCCTGTAATCGTATTTTGGGAAAACAAGGGATCATTCAAGCCAGCACCTCCTTCTCTAAAAGGCCTTAACTCATAAGGGTAAATGAGTTTCCAAGTATCTATAAACATATTTGCGCTAATACTTAGTTCTGTATTTTTTTCATTAAACAGTTTAGTATAACTTCCTCCAGCTCCGATAGAGAAGTAATCGTACTCAGATGAAATACTTAATTTTCCTGATATGATTTGATTTCTGTCATCAGAACTGTGGCTGTAATTTCCATTCACATTAAACCAGACGTCACCTGAGGATGCGCCTGAGCTCGCTACAAATGGATCTGCAAAACCATCATCAAAAGGGTTAATATTACTTGAAGAAGCCGAAGTATATGCAGATATACCTGCATCTATGGTTAGTATATCATCATCGTTTAAAGGGACAGAAACTACAAAAGCACTCGTAAAATCAGTGAGTTCTTCATTACCAATACCACCGCTTACTGCCGCATTATCACCATCTTGCGAATAATAGCTTGCCAAAAAATCGACCTCTATATTTTCCAGTACACGCTTTTTATAGGTCGATGTATCTATGGATGTTTGTGCAAATCCATTAAAAATGAATAGGAACAAAATAACTCGGTTGAAATTATTAAAAGATCTCATAATTTTTAAATCTTTATAATGGTTAATTGCATCCGCAACCTCCCCCTGTTTTTCCTCCATTCGCTCCAACTGCAGCTTCTCTGTAAGAATGGAATGTACTGATGTTTCGATCTGATTTTTTATCTGCTAATACCATATCAGGATCATTTAGACTAACTTTTTCATATTCTTTTACCGTAACACAGGAAGTGATAGATATGAGAAGAAAAAGTGATAAAATTGTTTTTTGAATCATAATTTTTCAATTGTGATATTATTAGATGTCATTATTTGGCCTTCTTCATCAATAATGATGCATTCGACATTTGGTATTTGATTAATTCTATCAAGCCCAGTTTCCTTTCCCATTACAAAAATAGATGTGGCCAAAGCATCAGCCAGTTCTGCTTTTGGTGCAAATACAGTTGCGCTTATGATACCCGTTGCAGGATAACCCGTTCGCGGATCAATGATGTGTGAATATCGTATTCCATTAAATATTACAAATTTTTCATAATTTCCTGAGGTTACCACAGCCCCGTTTGTTATGGGCAAAAGTGCAAAAGCCTTATTCTTATCTAATGGATTTGTAATGGCCACTTTCCAAGGTTCTCCGTTGGTTTGTTTACCCCAAGTATTCATATCACCGGAAGCATTAATAATTCCGGCGGTGGCTCCTTTTAAGATTAGTAAATTTTTCGCTTTATCGGCTGCATAGCCTTTCCCGATGGCACCAAAGCCAATTTTCATTCCATCATTCACTAAAAACACTGTCGAATTTTCTTTATCCAGAAGAATGTTTTTGTATCCAATTTTTGAAACCGAAGATTTAATTTCTTCTTCTGAGGGCATTTTGGTCATACTACCATCAAATTTCCAGATTTTATCCATTGAGGCATAGCTGATGTCGAATGCCCCATCCGTTAATTTGGAAATTCCCAAGGATCTTTCAATTAGATCAAATAATTCACTGTCTACTTTTACGGCTTTGATGCCCGCATTACGATTTATTTCTGAGGTTTGAGAATTTGGATCCCAGGACGAAATCAGTTTTTCTATTCGTGTAATTTCAGAAACCGCAAGATCAATAAAGAAATGAGCTTCAGTGGAGTCCCGTGCAACTACGGTTATATCGAATCTGCTTCCCATCAATTTAAGCGTTCGCTTATAAGTCCCTTGAGCATGGCATATAATGCCAAACAGGATAAAAAAGACCGATAAAATTTGTCTATTCAATTTTAGATTTTGTCATAAATGATTCTAAATGATTGATATATTCTTTTGGAGAAATTTTTTCGTAACCAGTTGTGCCTAAAACTTTGCCATTCTGGTCAAGCATAACCACCAAGGGGAAATAGCCATTAGGATTGTATTTTTCGGCTAAAGAATTGTTCTTTTTTTGCTGATCTTCACTTAGTAAATTACTTTTCTTTTTAGGGAAATCTGCTTTAAGCAAAACAAAATGATTTTCTGCATAATTGATAAAATCCTCTGATTTCCATATTTCACGGTCTAATTTCATACAAGGAGCACACCAATCTGAACCCTGAAAAACTAATATAATTGGTTTGTTTCCATCAGTGGCCTGCTTCATTGCAACATTTAAATCGTTTTGCCAATTCTGTGCTGCTGTGGCCAAAGAAATGAACAGGGTTATGATTACCATGTAGAACTTACTCATTTGTTCTTAATAAGATTTGAAGTGATTAAAGCTAATCAAATATTCTAAGAATGAATACGCTCAAATTGACTGTTTATTCACATTCGCTATTTCTTATTACTATAGTATTTCTGCAAAACGTAAAATGCTTTTTTCTTTTCTCCATTTTCAGAGATCAAGCCTTTGCGGTTATAACCATCCTGTATTTTTGGCAAGGGCCTTCTAGGTGATCTGAAGTCGACCAAAATCCATGGACTTGTCCCTCTGAATTGATCTACTTTATCTAACATATGAAGTGTTTCCTCATACAAATAGGCCTGGTATTCTTCCGTCCAGCGCTCATTTTTATCACCATGAAGTCCGAATTTTGCACCGGCGCCGAACTCAGAAATCAATACCGGCTTGTTTTGCTCGATTTTCCAGGTAATCTTTTTGCATTTTTCCGGTAAACCATCGTACCAACCCACATATTGATTGAAACTTAGAATATCTACAACTTCGGCAAAAGGATCGTCTATGGTCCTAATGTCTGGATTGCCCAAATAGGGGCTTTGCTCCAATGCAGCACTGATCATTCTGGTCGGGTCTAATTTTCTTGCCTGAGTCGCCAGCTGGGTCAAAAAGGTCAGTCTTTCTGTGCTTTGAGGAGTTTCGTTGGCCATAGACCAAATGATTACGGAGGCTCTGTTTTTGTCCCGGTTGATCAGCTCTGTTAATTGATGCTTTGCATTTTTTAATGTTTCAGGGTTCGTCCAGTCTATCGTCCAATACACCGGATTTTCTTCCCAAACCAAAATTCCCATTTCATCTGCCACCCTAACCATATATTCGTTATGCGGATAATGTGCCAGTCTTACGTAATTGCATCCCAATTCTTTGGCCCAGCCTAGCAGTTGTCTTGCGTCTTTTTCAGAATTACCTCTGCCTTTTGTAAAAGGACTTTCTTCATGAATGGAAATCCCTTTTAAAAAAATAGGTTTACCATTTATTAGAATATCTTTTCCTTCTGTTTTTATAGTTCTGAAACCAATTTTATCACGGATCTGGTCTTTGTTAAAAGATAGAGTTACATCGTATAGAAAAGGATTTAGATTGGACCAATACTGTATTTTTTTAACAGGAATTTCAAAGATAGTCAAGCCGTTGTCATCGGTTGTCAATTCTTTATTTATTTTGAGATCAGGTATGGCAACTAAGACCTTTTTCTCTTTGATATCTGTACCTGAAAGTTGAATAAATCCTTTGATGAGTTGATTATTCTGTGGATCCAACTGGATCAGATAATCGTCGATGAACGTATTTGGGACTTCAACTATTTTGATATCTCTTGTCATTCCGCCATAATTCCACCAGTCTGTATTTAAGGTTGGAACTCCTTCTTTAAGTCTTTTATTGTCAACTTTTATCACAACAAAATTTTCTTTTTCTTTTAGAAGGTCGGTAATTTCAAAGTTAAATGGGGTAAATCCACCTATATGTCTACCCAGTTTTTTACCGTTTAAGTATACATCAGATTGGTAATTAACCGCACCAAAATAAATAAAAATACGATGGTCAGAATTCGTTTTGGTATAGTTAAAAGATTTTTTAAACCAAACAGATCCTTCATAATAAAATAGACTTTCTTTTTGTGTATTCCAATCTCCGGGAATTAGCATAGTTTGAGAAAGATCAAAATCATATTCAATTAATTCTGTTTTGTCAACAGGTTTAGCGTTTGTGAAATAAGCATTTCGGGAAGGGTTAGCTTGCACATCGAAAGCTTCGAGCCTGTAATTGTAGTAACCGTTTTCATAAGGATCTACAATATAATTCCACTCGCCATTTAGAGAAGTTGTGTTCCGATTAAAAATGTTTTGGAGTAGATTGTTTTGTGCGGAACTAAAGAGGCTGAAAAAACTTAAAAAGCTAATAAATAATATTTTACGCATGAGATGAAGAATTTTAATTGCTATGAAACCAAGTTAAATGATGCCAAAGGGTTTCAAAAGGACCTCTTTGATGCTTCTTTAACCACCCTTTGCAAAATCTTCCGAGAAGAAACACAAGTAGTAAGGCAATAAGAACAGCATATAAAGTTCCTGTATATCTGTATAATCCCAATCCAAAACCGTAATAAAGTGATGAACCAATGATCGACTGAATGATATAATTTGACAAACTCATTTTGCCAAAAGAAGAAAAATAATTGAGGATTTTATGAAACTGCTTACTGTGGAATAAAAGTACAAATGAAGCTAGCAAGACAAACATAAATGCTGTGTTTGCCCAAGAGCTCAAAATTACATCCAGCGGTCTTTTGATGGCTTCAGAGGAAAGGTTAGAAGCAAAATATTTATTTCCGATATATATCATTACAAAACCTAACAATGATATTTTCAATACTCTTTGCCAAAATTTGGTTCCTTTTATTTCCCAAACAAAGATTTTTTGTCGGCCACTCCAAAGACCCAAAATAAAAAGAGAAAGAATTAAAAAGTATCGTCCATTTTCCCAATTCCATAATAATACCGCTTTTTTACCATTACTCAGGTTGCCTTTCACGGTTTCCCAAAACGAATTGTTGGGTATATATTCTATCATTTTCCCAAAATAGGCCCAGGAAGCGGGATCTGCTAATTCCGTCACGGGTTGATTTAAAGCACTAATTACAAAAATCCATTGCAAAGGTTGAAGGAATAGAAAAATTGCAATGAGTAAAATTGCTTTATTATTTAACCTATTGATAGGAATTAAAAGCAATCCCAGAATAGCATAAATCGTTAAAATATCACCTTGGTAAAAGGCTGAATTGATGATGCCAAAAGCAAATAAAAGGACCATCCTCCAAGCAAAACGAAGCCCGAAACCTTTACCTTTTTTATTTTGATTATGGCTTTGAATATAAAAAGTTAGACCAAAAAGCAAAGCAAACATTGCATAAGCTTTCCCTGCAAACATAAAAAACAGGAAATCCCAGAGCCATTTATCAAAAGTAAGTAACCATGCCGGTTCGTTTTCAGGTGTAAAATAGAAATCAAAATGTTCAATGTTATGCAATAACATGATGGCTACTATGGCAAATCCTCGCAGCGCGTCAATAACGAATAACCTGGTTTTTATTTGATGACTTAAATTCAACTTTATTTTTCTCTGATATAGGTTTCTATAATTTTTTGATCTATTCCCAGGTCTTCAATTCTTTCTATTCCTGTTTGAATTAATGAATCGCCTTTAAAAGTGATCGCAAATGTGAAATCATGTCCTTCCCATTCTCTGAAGTTCAAAAAACTAAGATGTTCTGTATAGGTCGATCCATTTAAATCATAAGTTCCGCCTCCCGCCGTATATAGGGCTAAAGAATCTTTGCCATTGTTTAGATCATGACGCAGGAAAGCAAAATGAGTTTCATTGATAATCTTGATCATTTCCTGATTTTGCGTATAATCGGTAAAAACAGTATCAGTTCCTTTAATGGTCAGTCCGGAAATAAGACGCCAGGTACCCACCAAATTTTGTTCAGTTTTAATAGGTTCAGTATCTTTTTTATTTTTACATGATATAATTGCGAAAAATAAAAAGAGGAGTACATATGATCTAGGCATGGCGGTATTATTGATTGATTTCAAAAAATTTTTCAAATTCTGTATAAAACTGATCGGGTTCTTCTAAATATGGATTATGTCCACTTTCTTCAAACATGACAAATCGTGCTTTTGGCATATATTTTTTATACTGAACAGCATATTCAGGAGTTGAGACCCCATCGTATCGTCCGGCACAGATCAACACCGGTAAGTTCAGTGATTTGAGCTTTCTTCTCACGTCCCAGTCGATCATATCTCCACCCACAAAGAAATCAGCATCTCTCCCAATTATCCCGTAATATACGTCGTTATTCCAGTTTCTGTATTTTTCTTTCGGCATTTTCCCCTTGATTTTAGTATCGTGGTAGTAAACATATTTGGTTGGTAAACTTCCATATAATTCGCTAAAGACGGGGTCACTAGAGACGTAGCCTAAACCTCTCAAAGAATCTATTTTTTGCCAGTATTCAGGAAAGTGCGTTTTGGCGTAATGATTATAGCTATCGCAGTTAGCCTGCCACATTTCTCCACTGTGAAAACCATTTATTAAAACTAATTTATCTACTTTCTCCGGATAATTGACAGCATATTCTTGTGCAGGAACTGTTCCGTAGGAATGCCCTACTAAGGATATTTTATCCAATTTTAATAATTTCCTAATTTCTTCAATCATATGAGTATCGTTGGCAATCGAATATTCATTGGAATTTTTTGCATCATCCGATTTTCCACGACCGAGCATATCAATAAAAATAACTTTATTCGTTTTGAAATACTGTCCAAAATTTCCTTGCATATAGTCATGAGAATTTCCTGGTCCACCTGCTAAAAAAACAATAGGAGGTCCATCTCCAAGTACTTCTACATTGATCTTATAACCATCTATGGTATAAAATTTTGGAGTGAATTTGTCATAAATATTTGGGTCAGTTTGGCTAAAATTCGTTTGAATTGTAAAAAACAACAGCCATGAAAATATCCATTTCATACTTTAAAAAATTAAGAAAATTAAAATCCATAGGATAATTGTAGAACTTTTGGTGGAAAATTTGGTGAGAAATTCAGGATAAACAAATGGTAGAACTCGGTTTCATCGAGGTCTTCATATTTCTTTTCTCCAATGAGCGCATTTACCAATTGAGGGGTTGTATTACTATGCCCCAAAACCAAAATACTTTCTCCCACATGATTTTTAAGCAAGTCTGCCGCAAAGGCCGATAGGTTTATTGGGTCGTACAGTTTTATATCCAAACCTTTGGCAATGGCGATTGGATGGGCGGTTTGCCTGGTGCGGTTGAAATCAGTGGAATAAATGGCATCTAATTGAACATTCTGGAGTGTTTGCTTAAGTTCCAGTGCTCTATTTTTACCTACTTCATTGAGCATTCTTTCCGATCCTCCTTCAAAAGTTTCGGCGTGGCGCACTAAAATAATGGTCGTTTCTTGCGCAAAAAGAAAGATACTAGAAAAGATGAACAATAACCCAAAAGTTAGACGTTTAGTCATCTTGCTTATTTTTTATATTGACTAGAGTAATCATTTATCAGATTTAGGAAAGCTTTGATTCCTGTTTTTAAACCTGCATCATCAACATAAAAATCTGGGGTATGATGAGGTGCCGTATCTTCAATTTTCACACCCTTAGGTGCTCCACCAATATTAAAAAAGAGTCCGGGAACTTCTTTTGCAAAAAAAGAAAAGTCCTCAGCACCCGTCTTGGCGGGTATTAACATTACGTTTGATTTTCCGGCAGCATTTTCTAGAGATGGCAACATTTGGGCGGTCAATTCAGGATCATTATAAGTGACTGGGTATGTCATAGAATAAGGAAGTTCAACGACTACATCAGCTCCCATCGCTTCGGCCGTATTTGTTGAAATTTCTCGAATTCTTCGATAAACTAATTCGGAATCTTTATCACTAAGTGTCCTCACTGTACCTAACATTTCAACTTCTTCAGGTATAATGTTTGACCTATTTCCTCCATGAATAGATCCAATAGTGACCACTGCCGCGTTTTCTGTAATATTTACATTTCTGCTCAAGATTGTTTGTAGACTATTGATAATTTGTGCGGAGGTTACAATTGGATCTACAGATGAATACGGTGCAGCACCATGAGAAGATTTGCCTTTTACCGTAATTTTCAAATCGCTTACTGCTGCCATAGCCCCTTTTGGTCTGTAGGTAATTTTTCCTACTTCCAACTGGGCATTTATATGTAATCCAAATACGACATCCACGTCAGGATTTTTTAGTGCTCCCTCTTTTACCATCAACTCAGCTCCGCCTTCTTCTCCCGCCGGAGCTCCTTCCTCTGCAGGTTGAAAGAGAAATTTTACGGTACCTGCCAGGTCTTTTTTATTAGTGGATAGAATTTCTGCTACTCCCATCAATATAGCTACGTGGGTATCATGGCCGCAGGCATGCATAACGCCTGTTTCTATTCCATTATAAGTAGCTTTTGCCTTTGACGCATAAGGAATGTTTACTCTTTCTGTAACGGGAAGACCATCCATATCAGCTCGTAGGGCAATTACAGGACCTGGTTTTCCGCCTTTCAAAACACCAACGACACCAGTTTTTGCCACTTCAGTTTTAACGTCTATACCCAAAGAAGTTAGGTGTTTGGCAATAATTTCTGAAGTCCTAAATTCCCGATTACCCAATTCCGGATTTTGATGAAGATCATGTCTCCATTCAATGACCTTAGATTCAATCTTGAGAATGTCTTTGTCTATTTCAGCTGAATTCAACGACTGACCTTGAACCAAATTAATCAGATTTAAAAAAGTGATGGCAAATAGGATTTTTTTCATGAAATTGTGGTTTTTTACTTGTAAAATTTTGAAGAAGTTAAGATATGTTTATTTTTTAAAAACATATAAATTTTATCCTACAATCTTAAGGTTTTAAAAATTACAATAAGACCTATTAAAAAAACAGATCTGAAATAAGGCTAGAATTTACCTATTTTTATGCTCAAATAGAATGACGGCCTGAATCTATTACGATATGAGTGATTTTAACAGAAAAGTACATTGGGAAAATATCTATACAACACAACAGTTGGAACAAGCAAGTTGGTATCAGCCCAAACCAGAAACTTCCCTGCAAATTTTACAGGAATTGAATATTTCTGCGGATGCCAGAATAATTGATGTTGGTGGAGGAGATAGTCTTTTAGTAGATCATTTATTAGATGTAGGATTTAGAAACCTTACTATTTTAGATATTTCGTCAAAATCGATTGAAAGAGCTAAGGCTAGATTAGGAGAAAGAGGAAAAAGCGTTAATTGGATCGTTTCAGATATTTTAGATTTTGACCCAAGTCATAATTTCGATTTCTGGCATGATAGAGCTGCTTTTCATTTTCTTACCGAAAAGAATGAGATTGAAAAATACGTCAAGATTGCTTCAGAAGCATTGAGCAGGAATGGAAAAACCATTATTGCTACTTTTTCGGAAGAAGGGCCTAAAAAGTGTTCCGGCATTGAAATAAAACAATATACAATGGCTAGTATGGAAAATACGTTTAGCCCCTATTTTAAAAAGATTTTGTGTGTTACGCATGATCATAGAACACCTACACAAAATGTACAAAATTTTATTTTTTGTGCTTTCCAAAAAATAAATTGAGATCATTTCATGATAAACTATCAACATTTTATTTACGAATCACTTCAAAAAGCAACTAAAGTTGCCAAAGCTAATTTTGGAAAAGTATCTTCCATCACTAAACCTGAAGATAATAACCAAGTACTTACAAAAACAGATCTGGAAATTGGCCAACTCCTCATATCAGCAATTGAAAAGAAGTTTCCAGGCCATAATATTATTGATGAAGAAGTTGGTGTGATTAATAATAATTCTGATTTTACATGGGTAATTGACCCGATTGATGGAACGAGTAATTTTGCAAATGCATCTCCTTTATATGGTTGTATGTTTGGATTATTATTTGATAATCAACCTATTGCTGGAGGAATAGCTTTACCCTATTATGACGAAATTATTACAGCATCGTCTGAATCAGGCGCATTTTGTAATGGGAAAAGGATATATGTAAGCAATGAGAAGAAACTGTCTAATTGCCTTGTGGCCTACGGTATTGACGGGCATCCAGATAAGCCTGAATTTACGCATGAGGAATGTAAAATATTGGCGGAGATTGTTCTTAATATTAGAAATTTAAGAACGAGCAATAGTGTTTTTGATCTGGCATTAGTGGCAAAAGGTAGCTATGGTGCATTTTTAAATAGAACGAGTAAAGTCTGGGATAATATCGCGCAACAAATTATTATTGAAGAAGCAGGAGGTAAGTATACCAATTTTTTTGGTGATAAAATTGATTATTCAAACTCGATAAAAGATCCTAATAGAAATTTTAGCTTTTTGGCGGCACCTCCGGAAATTCATGCACAGTTATTAAGAATCATAAATTCCTTTAAGGATTAAATATTCAAGAAAGGAAAAGAAAATATTTGGCCATTTTCGCTATTGTCGTTCGTTCTGGTTTATCTTATTCAATATTAATTTTACCCGAGATGAAATGGGACTGGGTTTTTGATTGAGAATTGGTTTAAGCATTTTGCTGCTGATTACTTTGGTTCTCACCTGAAAGACTTAAAATCAGGTTAAAAAGAGGTTTTCTACTTGACTTAATTCGTCGGTTGGTAAATTCTCGAAAATATGATCATGTTTTGTTTTGGCATTTATTGGTTTGATAAAGGCCATCTTATTATCAGCATCCCATCATTTCGACCGCAAAATGAAGAGAAATAAGGGTCGTTTTTACAAAAGATGAATTGGGAAAACAAGAAGCGACATCCAATAGGGCATATTGAAATTGGAAAGTTATCCAATGTAATAAGACTATGTCCAACCCATATAACCTGAACTGTCCAATTATTTTTATCCAAATTTTAACTAGGAAATCGCTATACATTTTGATTAATTTGCAGCATTAAACAAAAATTTACATGAAGACAAGCAATTTTTTATCATTGATCGTGGCCCTTATTTTTATTTCCTGTGAAAATGATAATTTAAATGAAGAGATTTCAGAACCGATAGTGCTAAGCCCAAATATTGATATTTATGAGCCGGACCTTTTGGACAATAGTTTTGTTTTGGCCATAGAGAATGGAGGTACAGATGCTTATTTATTAGATAAAGCAGGATTTAAGATCAAGTCATGGAATTTTGACAAAAAACTGGGTAACGATCTTGAGATTATGCCTGATGGAAAATTACTCGGTATTTTTAAATCGGATAACCCTGTTTTTAGCTTTGGAGGTTATGGAGGTATCGTAAAAATTTTCAATCCAGATGGATCAGAACATTGGAGTTTTGAATATGCGGGAGAAAATTATATCGCGCATCACGATGTGGAGATGTTACCAAATGGTAATCTACTCATCATGGTTTGGGAACGAATTCTTGCGCAAACGGCTATGGAGGCAGGTATTGATGTGGAAAATGATATTTTCCCGGAGGTGCTTGTAGAAGTTGACCCAAGATCAGATAAAATTGTGTGGGAATGGCATAGTTTTGACCATATGATTCAGGATAAATTTCAAGACCGAATTAATTTTGGAGAGGTGAACCAGAATCCTCAATTGATTGATTTTAATTATAATCCAATGGAAAACGGCGACATAATGCATGCCAATGGTATTGATTTCGACCCGGTTAAAAATTTAATTTATATAAGTGTTAATTTTTATCACGAAGTATGGGTTTTAGATCATAGTACCACAACGGAGGAAGCAAAAACGAATAAAGGGGGAAATTATAATAAGGGAGGTGACCTTGTTTATCGGTTTGGCAATCCGACCGCCTACAAAAGCAATTATGGGGCTCGATTATTTAACAATAACCATTTCCCTAACTTTCTGGAAAAGAACGAAGTTGGAGCGGGTAACCTGTTGATCTTTGTTAATAAAGGCTTAAATGATGAATTGTCCACAGTTTATGAATTGGATTTACCCGAAAACTATGATATGAAACCAGACACTGATCTAGAACCGGCCATAGTTTGGCAATTTGGCAATCCGGATTTGTCTTTTGGAAGAATTTCGGGAGCCGTGAGATTAAAAAATGGGAATACTTTAATATGTGAAGGTGATTTTGGATATTGGGAAGTGAGCTCAAAAGGAGAGGTGGTATGGAAGTATAATGGATTTGGAGAAACTTCTTTTTGGAGAGGATATGCATACGGTATTGATTCAGAAGAGATTAAGGCCTTAGGTTTGGACTAAACCCGATTAATATGGTAAAATTAAAGCGCTGCAAAAACTCAGATAGCAACTTCATTGACCTGGTAATTCATTTAGACAAAGAATTGGCTATTAGAGATGGAGAAGATCATGCTTTTTATGATCAATTCAATAAATTGGACAACATTAATCATTGTGTTGTTGCTTACGAAAATAAAATTCCGGTAGCCTGTGGCGCGATAAAATATTTTGATGAAGAATGTTTTGAAGTGAAAAGAATGTTTACACTTCCGGAATATCGAGGAAAAGGAATTGCAGGTAAAGTGCTTATTGAGCTGGAAAAATGGGGTAAAGAACTTTTAACGAAAAGATTTATCTTAGAAACCGGCGTTAATCAACCTGAGGCAATTGCACTATATCAAAGACTCGGCTATGCTCGTATCAAGAATTACGGACAATACGAAGGTGTTTCTTCAAGTCTTTGCTTCCAGAAAAGCTTTTAGAAAGCCATTTTATTGATTTTTGTGGATGAAATTATTTGATTTTCTTAAAAATGTAAAGTATATTTGTCATTAAGTATAAAAAACTTTACATTATGGATATTCAAAAAATTTTAGAATGCGAAGGTGAACAATTGCGAAGAATCAATTTTTTACCTTACTACTTTAAGAAAATTGGGTTTGGCTTATTAATTGTTTCACTCATTTCTTTGGGTTCATTGACCTTTTCAGACTATTCATCAGATTTGATCAAAAATATCTCAAAAAGTGTTTTGCTCATAGGCTTATTATTAATTTCCATTTCGATGGAAAAAAATGAAGATGAATACACTATGCAATTGCGCGCAAGATCTTATGTGATGGCCTTTATTTTTGGGGTCGTTTATGCCATTTTACAACCTTATATCAACTATGTAGTTGCATTAATCCTTAAAAAGGAAGGTGCAGATTTTGAGGAGCTTTCATCTTTCGTTATTATTTGGTTTATGTTGTTTATACAACTCGGCTTTTACTATACCTTAAGACGAACCAGATGACCAATAAAATAAAAGTTGAAAGAGCAATTTTAGATTTAACTCAAGAAGATTTAGCCGAAAGAATTGGTGTATCTCGTCAGACCATTAATTCTATAGAAAAAAACAGATATGTTCCGTCAACGATTTTGGCATTGAAATTAGCAAAAGTTTTTGATAAAAATGTAAATGAAATATTCGAGCTTGAAGGAAACGAATAATTAGATGTATGCTTGATAAATATCATATTAAATATTTCCCCAATCGATTATCTTTGGGCTATAAAAACAAATCTAATGAAAAGTATATTTAAAATTGTAATGGTATTGGCCATACTGACAAGTTGTAAAAAGCAATCTACAGAATATGCTCCGGTAAAAACAAATCAACCTGTTACTCATAATGTAAAAGTGAAAGAGGTGAAACAAACCGGTGATTACACTTATTTATATGTAGAAGAAAGTGGCAAAGATTATTGGATGGCTATCAATAGTACAGATTTGAAACCCGGAGATGATTTTAGTTATTCGAATGCCGTTTTAATGACAAATTTTGAAAGCAAAGATTTGGATAGGGTTTTTGACGAGATTTATTTTGCCGATACCAGAGCAGACCAGCCTGTTCAAAGTTCTGATTCAGAAACTAAGAAAAGTCGTTTATCAAAAGAGGAACAAGAAAAAATTTCTGTTGAAAAAGCAAAAGGAGGAATTAGCATTGCCGAATTGTATGAGAACAAGGAATCTTACAAAGATAAAACGGTTATTGTTAAAGGGAAAATTGTAAAGATTAACCAAGAGATTATGGATCGAAATTGGGTACATCTTAAGGATGGTTCATCATTTGACGGCAAATCTGACCTTACTTTTACTACACAAGAAAATTTATCCGTTGGAGATGTGGTCACGATGAGAGGAAAAGTGACCTTGGATAAGGATTTCGGAGCGGGATATATTTATCCTTTAATTGTAGAGGAAGCTTCTTCAATGAAAGAGTAAATTTTTGTTCTAAAGGATTTTTATAAACAACTGTAAAACAGTTGTTTTTTTGTTTAATACCGGCTTATTTTTTTTCTTCATCTTCTATTTCTCTTGCCTTATGAAGCGCAGAAGCTACAAGACCGGCCGGTATAGTAACTATCCCAACACCTATAAGTAGGATAAAAAATGTAAATACTTTTCCCCCAACAGTAATTGGATATGCATCTCCATAGCCAACTGTTGTAAGGGTAACAACAGACCACCAAGCACTGTGAAAAATTGAGGTAAAAACTTCTGGCTGGGCTTCATGTTCAAAAAAGTAGATTCCAGCTGAGGAGATGTACATAAAAATGGAGGATACAATAAAAAATAAAACGATTTCTTCTTTTACCAAACCAGCTGCCATGTGAATTCTATTTAATGCCTTATTATATCTTATCAATTTAAAGGCTCTGAATACCCTGAAAATACGAAAGGCCCGAACGGATCTTAGGTCTAGTGAACCTTGAAAATAAAAAGGAAGTATCGCCAACAGATCAATAATACCATAAAAACTGAAAATATATTTCCACGGTTTTTTGGCAGCAAAAATTCTTAAAATATATTCGATAGTAAAAATTATTAAACAAAAGGTTTCAATAAAATGAAGCCATTTCATTGTTAACGAGCTCAAATTTGGAAGTGTTTCTATAGCATAGGCAAGCAATGATATTAAGATCATGGCTTGTATAAAAAGATCAAATCTTCTGCCTTTTTTTGTCGATTGATTCTCTAGAATTGATCTTAATTTTTTTCTCATTAAAATAAACACTTCATTTAATTAATTCAACGGAAATATATTCCATATTTAGAGAAAAATCAAATCTTTGAGAAAAGTCTATAAAAATAGATCAGAAGATAAATACCTGTCACCCCGATCACAAATAATCGCAACAATAACTCCCTTCTCAAGTGTCTGAGATAATTTCACTGCTGTAGCGACAGAACCTCCACTGCTCATTCCTGCAAAAATGCCTTCCTCTTTTGCAAGTCTTTTAGTCATTGTCTTGGCTTCTTCCTCTGTTACATCTATAATTCTATCTACTTTTTTTTTGTCGAATATTTTTGGCAAATAGGCTTCAGGCCATTTCCTTATTCCGGGAATTTTAGCATTATCTGCTGGTTGGGCGCCAACAATTTCGATCGCAGCATTTTTTTCTTTTAGGAAAGTTGACGTGCCCATGATGGTTCCTGTTGTGCCCATGGCTGAGACAAAATGTGTTATCATACCCTCCGTATCTCTCCAGATTTCCGGCCCCGTTGTTTTATAATGCGCTTTCCAATTGTCGGGATTGCCAAATTGATTTAACATAAAATAACCTTCCTCAGCTACTTTCTTTTCTGCAAGATCGCGAGAACCTTCAATGCCATCTTGTGCAGAAGTAAGAATTACTTCTGCACCATAAGCTTCCATTGTTTGGACTCTTTCTATAGTAGAATTTTCAGGCATGACCAATGAAATTTTGAGCCTGAAAAGTTGGGCACACATGGCCAAAGCTATTCCGGTGTTTCCACTTGTGGCCTCAATTAGTTTCGAGTTTTTGTCAATTTCTTTTCTGTCCAGAGCAGACTTGATCATATTGAAAGCGGCTCTGTCTTTTACACTACCCCCCGGGTTATTGCCCTCTAATTTAAGCAGTAAGGTAATATGTTTATTATTGATGAGATGGTTTGCCTTTACAAGAGGAGTATTTCCGATTAAATCAATGATGCTTTTTGCGTACATTTATTTAAATTTTCTTGGTTTTCAATTTCACTTCCGATTCGTGATAAACGATAGAATTTTCAGGAACAGAATGCGTTAACCAAACGTTACCACCAATAACCGTATTCTCCCCTACGATTGTTTCTCCGCCTAAAATCGTGGCATTGGCATAAATTGTCACGTTATTTTCAACGGTTGGATGTCGTTTTGTGTCTTTCATGTCTTTGCTCACTTGCAATGCACCCAGGGTAACTCCTTGGTAAATTTTTACTTGATCTTTGATGATACAAGTTTCTCCAATGACTATTCCGGTTCCGTGATCTATAAAAAATGGGCTGCCAATTGTCGCTCCAGGATGTATATCTATTCCTGTTTTCCCATGAGCATATTCACTCATTAACCTCGGGACTACTGGCATTCTTAGTTTAAAAAATAAGTTGCTGAGTCTGTAAACAGCGATAGAAAAAAATCCCGGATAACCCATAAAGACTTCTTCGACATTATTTGCTGCCGGGTCATTTTTACAAATACAATGTGCATCTTGATTTAATAATTTAAGAATCTCGGGTAGACCTTGCAAAAAATTCTGCCAAATATTTTGGCAATCAAAGACATAATGCTTGTGGGCAATATTTTTGATTTCATCGAACCGTGTTTCAAGTTGATCCAGATGATAAGCCACCGAAACATTGGCATCAAAAAGTACAAGAAAGAGCTCTTCTGTGAATGATTCGGTATGTGTTTTTAATCTAAAATCAAGTTTATGATTGATTTTGTGATTTCTTATTTCCTCAATAATCCCTTTTTTATCAAGCGACATAATAATTATGGTTTTAATTAGCGAGTTGGTTTTTTATTTCAATCTTTTACCGACATTAAGAAACACGGTAAAAAATAGAGACAATGTAATCAAAAGAAATCTAAAGTTAAATTTTGTAATAGACTTCTTCAAACGGAATTCTAAATCTTTTTCCATAAACGCCTTCTTCGAGTCTTATTCCACAGGAAACGACCATATTAATTTCGGCGCCAAAGGGTAAGTTGAGTATCTTTTTAATTCTCAGAGAATCATGCCCTTCCATTGGACAAGTATCATAGCCTATCTCTGCCATGGATAGCATAAATGTCTGAGCTGCAAGTGCTGTACTTTTATGAACAACAGCTCGCATATCACTGTTTCTTGTCTGCCTGTAAACGGGACGAAACAAACCTACTATCCAAAAAACCATATACTTTAACCAACCTAAGATTCCTAAAAAATCAAAATAAGTAAGAGGCATCACAGTGGTGTAGTATTTCCTCGCAAATTTTTCTCTTTTATTAAATTTTTCTTTAGGTCTGTTAAATTGTTTGTTCAGAAAATCTAAATTGGCTTGACTCCTCTTTTTCCATAAATCTTTTCGAGTTATAAAAACAACCATTTGTTGTGCAGTTTTTGCCGCCGGCTGATCAAAGCAAGCTTTCGATATTTCCCTTAAAACCTTTTCTGAGGTAATATGGTAAAATTCATACAATTGTAAATTACTGCTATTGGGCGCTAGTCTAGCCTTTTCCAAACAAATTTTTACCGACTCAGTATCTATAGGTTTGTTTGAGTCGTACTTACGGACTGACCTTCTATATTCTATTGCTTCGGCTACAGTAGTCAAAATTTAAATGCTATCTAAGGACTAAATAATTGTAGATTGTCCTAAATTCATATTTTCAATGTGTGTAAACATATTCTTCTTGTCAAGAATAAATTCACTTATAAACGTGCCTACATCAGAGGTGGAAAACTTTTGAGATGTATTTAAATCAGGCGTTGTAATCTGTAATTCTATGGATTTATTTACTGCAGCTTTTAATGTATCTGCTTCTTCAAACAATTCAAAATGCTCTAACAACATCGCCACAGAAAGGATTGTAGCAAGCGGATTTGCTATATTTTTCCCTTTTGCTTTGACATAGGCCCCGTGAATAGGTTCAAATAAGACTGATTTTTCACCAATGGATGCTGAGGCAGACAATCCGATAGAACCTGCTATGGCACTTGCTTCTTCAGATAGAATATCTCCGAACAGATTCTCGGTTAAAATTACATCAAATTGCCTTGGGTTTAAGATCATTTGCATGGAAGCATTATCCACAAACATGTAATTTATCGTAACTTCAGGATATTCCTTGGCGATAACCATAATACGCCTTCTCCAGAGTCTGGAAGTTTCAAACATGTTGGCTTTATCGATCAGGGTCAGTTTTTTCTGCCGTTGTTTTGCCATCGAAAATGCCAAATGCGCTACTCTGTCAATTTCAAACGCATTATAAATACATTCATCGGAAGCAGATAAGCCATCTTCACTTACCTTATTCTCACCGTAATACATCCCACCTGAAAGTTCTCTAAGTACAACAAAATCAGTGTTTTTAATCACTTTTTCTTTTAGAGGAGATTTATATGTCAAATCATCATAAACTTTTATGGGTCTTATGTTTGCATATAATCCAAGACCTTTTCTTAGTTTTAACAAACCTTGCTCAGGTCTTATTTTTGCATCAGGATTATTGTCGTATTTTGGATCACCAATTGCGCCAAACAAGACTGCATCGGCTTTTTTGCAGATTTCAAGACTTTCGTCGGGTAGCGGACTCCCGGTTTTTTCTATCGCCGTGGCACCAACGTCTGCATAGGAAAATGTAATATCATGTTTAAACTTGGTAGCAATAGCTTCCAAAACTTTAACTCCTTGATCTGTAATCTCTTTACCGATTCCATCTCCGGGTAGGATGGCAATTTTTAACTTCATGCGGATGTAATTATTTACAACTGCAATTTAGAAAAATTAATTTTACATTCTTCCATTAATTGGTGAATTCCTTCGTCGCCAACTTCTTTGTGTAGATCGGCAAAATTTAAAAATTCAGGATAAAGAACATCTAACTCATCCTTTGTTAACTCATAGCCCAATTTTTTTGCTCTATAGGCTAGTGCTGCTCTTCCACTTCTGGCAGTAAGGACAATTGAAGATTGAGAGACACCTACATCTGCAGGATTCATAATTTCGTAGGTTTCGCGATTTTTAATCACACCATCTTGGTGGATACCTGAACTATGAGCAAAAGCATTGTCACCAACAACAGCTTTGTTGGGTTGAACTAAAATGCCCATTTTCTGCTGAACTAACTGACTTGTACTGTATAATAATGTTGAGTCTATCCCTGTGACAAGATTTAAATAGGGATGTTGTTTCAAGATCATTACTACTTCTTCAAGAGCTGTATTTCCGGCTCTTTCTCCAATTCCATTGATCGTACATTCAATTTGTCGTGCACCGTGTTGAACACCCGCAATTGAGTTTGCCGTAGCTAAACCAAGGTCATTGTGACAATGGCAGGAAATAATTACACTATCTATCCCTTTTACATTTTCTTTTAAATATTTGATCTTGGCTCCATATTCTTCAGGTAGGCAGTAGCCGGTGGTATCAGGAATATTCAGTACTGTCGCGCCTGCTTTTATCACTTCTTCACAAACCCTGGCCAGGTATTCGTTGTCCGTTCTGCCTGCATCCTCTGCATAAAATTCAATATCCTCGACAAAAGATTTGGCATACCTGACGGCATCCACTGCTCTTTCGATAATTTTTTCAGGTGTAGAGTTAAATTTATATTTAATGTGCGATTCAGAGGTCCCAATACCCGTATGAATTCTCGGCTTTTTTGCCAATTTCAATGATTCTGCAGCAACTTCAATATCTTTTTTATTGGCTCTGGTCAATCCACAAACTGTTGCATTTTGCACCAATTTGGCTATTTCAACGACCGAATTAAAGTCGCCCGGACTAGAAATAGGAAAGCCAGCTTCTATCACATCCACTCCTAGTTCATCCAAACGCTTGGCTATGATTAATTTTTGGCCTGTATTTAATTTACAGCCAGGTACTTGTTCTCCATCGCGTAAAGTAGTGTCAAATATTTGAACCCTTTCTTTGCTCATTTGTGAATAAAATTTAAGAATTTTGAAGTGCAAAAATAAGGATGTATTAAGTACTATGAATTTTTTTGATGTTTCCTTTACTACATTCAAAAATCTATAAAATTATTTAACAAGCTGTTTTTTAATGGTTTGAATTCCTTTTATTACGATGTCTATGGTGAAAAATGATGCCCTTTTTAGATTGGTAAAAACTTTGTCCAAATCAGAAAAACGACAATTTAAATTGTATGCGGGCAGGTTGGGAGTAAATGCCGAAAAAAATTTCATGGCCTTATTTGATGTATTGGATAAGTTGGAAGAGTTTGATGAGCAAGTAATATTGAATAAAACCAGAATAAAGAAACAGCAATTATCTAATGCAAAGGCACATTTGTACAAGCAAATTTTGATTAGTTTGCGGTTGAATCCATCTCAGCAAAATGTCAAAGTGCAAATTAGGGAGCAACTCGATTTTGCAACTATTTTGTTTAATAAAGGATTGCATAAGCAAAGTTTGAAAATTCTGGAGAAGGCAAAGTCTAATGCTCTTCAAAATTTCGAGAACAATTTAGCTTATGAAATTGTCGAATTGGAAAAAGTAATAGAATCTCAATATATTACCAGAAGTTTAGACTCGAGAGCTGATGATTTGATCCAAGAATCTATGCGGTTGAGTAAAAGTTCCGTTTTGTTGAGCAAGCTTTCTAACCTTTCACTTCAGTTGTACAGTTATATGCTCAAAAGGGGTTATGCAAAAAGTAAGGAAGATTATGTTACAATAAAAGATTTTTTTGAAAGCAGGATTCCTGAGTACGACTTGAAAGAAATGGGTTTTAAGGAAAAATTATTTCTTTACAAAGCTTATTTATGGTACAGTTTTATTATCCAAGATTTTTTGTCATGCTATAAATACGCCAAAAAATGGGTAGGTCTGTTCGATGAAAATCCGGAGATGAAAAAGGTAAATCCGGTTTTTTATTTGAAAGGTGTAAATTATTTGTTGGAATCTTTATTTATTATTCAGCGAATAAAAAAATTCGAAAGTGTTTTGTTTTCTTTAAAAAAGGAAATGGAACAAGAATTATTCACTTTAAATGATAACACGTCTTCTTTAGCGTCTTTAACCTATTACCAAAACAGGATTAATTTATACTTTCTTGAAGGGGAGTTTACGACCGGAACAATAATAATTCCCGAAGTACTCAAGGAAATATCTATTTATAAGAAAAAGTTTGATGAGCACCATGTGATGATCTTCTATTACAAAATTTCCAGCATGTATTTTGGCGCAGAAAAGTTCGACGAATGTATCTATTACTTGAATAAGATCATTCAAAACAAAGATCTCACCATGAGAGAGGATCTGTTATGCTTTAGCAGGATGCTCAGTTTGATCGCACATTACGAAGCCGGTTATGATCAAAACTTAGAAGAAGAGATTAAATCGACCTATAAATTTCTATTAAAAATGAACGAACTCTATGGGGTTCAAAGAAAAGTAATTTCGTTTTTGAGAAGTTTAAGTGATATTTATCCACATGAGCTAAAAAGCGCTTTTGTCAAACTTCATAAAGATTTAAAAACTTTCGAAAATCATCCATACGAAAAGAGGGCCTTCATGTATCTGGATTTAATCTCCTGGCTAGAAAGTAAGATTCAAGGAAAACCGGTAGAGGAAATAATCAGACAAAAGGCTTTGTTAAGAATGAAATAATTTGCCATGATTTGTTTTCCATTGGCGTCCTGAAAGATTAGCCATTTCTTCAAGAGTTTTTATTATTTGTAAATGCTCAAATAAGTTTTTTACCTCTTTAAACCTTGTAATTATGATAATGTAAATATCATTAAATCAATTATTTACATTGATTATTTCCTACTTGGGTGTTGTAAACAAAAACAATATAAAAATAAAGTTGGTCCATGGCTTTAATACTTTTGGCATCCGTAAGTAAAAGTGTAAAAAAACATCAAATGCTTAAGAGAAAACACTAAGTTTTGATAATAAATGAAAGAATTAAATAAATACAGTAAAAGATTAACACAAGATGAGACCCAGCCTGCTGCTCAGGCAATGCTTTACGCTGTGGGACTTACCGATGAGGATATGAAAAAGCCACAGGTGGGTATTGCCAGTACAGGTTATGACGGAAATCCTTGTAATATGCACCTCAATAAATTGGCTGCACAAATCAAAGAAAAGATAAATTTAAATGGTCAGGTAGGCCTTATTTTCAATACCATCGGGGTAAGTGATGGGATTTCTATGGGAACACCGGGCATGCGTTATTCTTTGCCTTCAAGAGATATTATTGCAGATTCTATCGAAGTGGTCATGAATGCTCAGAGTTATGATGCTCTGGTTACTGTGGTTGGATGTGATAAGAATATGCCGGGGGCACTCATTGCCATGTTGAGATTAAATAGACCTTCGCTTATGGTCTATGGAGGAACGATAGCCTCTGGTAAATACAAGGGAAGAAAATTAAATATAGTTTCTGCATTTGAAGCTTTAGGTCAGAAAATTGCCGGACAAATTACCGAAACTGAATATAAAGAAATCATTAAAGCTTCTATACCCGGAGCAGGTGCCTGTGGTGGGATGTATACAGCAAATACTATGGCTTCATCTATTGAAGCAATGGGTTTTGCTTTGCCTTACAATTCTTCTCTTCCGGCAGAAAATCCTCATAAGGATAACGAAAGCGAAAGAATTTCTCTGGCTATTAAAAATTTGTTAGAGCAAGACCTAAAACCACTCGATATTATTTCTAAAAAGTCGATTGAAAATGCCATTACTTTAGTAAACGCCTTAGGAGGTTCAACCAACGCTGTTCTGCATTATTTAGCCATAGCTCATGCTGCAGGAATCGACTTTACACTAGAGGATTTTCAAAGAGTTAGTGACAGAACACCTCTATTGGCAGATTTAAAGCCAAGTGGCGAATATTTAATGGAAGATGTTCATAGTGTGGGCGGAACTCCTGCCGTAATGAAATATTTGTTGGAAAAAGGTTTACTTTATGGAGATTGTTTAACGGTAACAGGTAAAACATTAGCTGAAAATTTGGAGCATGTTAAGGCAATTACTTTTGAAGATGACCAGAAAGTAATTTATTCAACAGAAAATGCTCTAAAATCTTCGGGGAATATACAAATCCTATATGGAAATCTGGCCTTACAAGGGGGAGTAGCAAAGATAAGCGGTAAAGAGGGGAATTTATTCAAAGGAAAAGCAGTGGTATTTAATTCAGAAGAAGAAGCTAATATCGGAATTGGAGCAGGAAAGGTGAGTAAGGGTGATGTGGTTGTAATCAGATATGTAGGTCCTAAAGGTGGTCCGGGAATGCCGGAAATGTTGAAGCCAACCTCTATGATCATGGGTGCAGGACTGGGTAAAACAGTGGCTTTAATCACTGATGGAAGATTTTCTGGAGGCACACACGGATTCGTTGTTGGTCATATCACACCAGAGGCGCAGAGCGGTGGAAATATCGCATTAATTGAAGACGGCGATTTGATTATTATTGATGCAGCAAATAATACCATTGACGTAGATCTCAGTGATGAGATTTTGACTGAAAGAAGAAAAAAATGGAAAGCGCCTGCTTTAAAACATCAAAAAGGGATTTTATATAAATATGCAAAAACTGTTTCATCAGCTTCAGAAGGCTGTGTAACAGATAAATTCTAGACAAATGAGTTATCATGGAAACGACAACAAAACCTAAGGAAGTGATAGATAATAAGGAAAAGTTAAACATTACAGGGGCCGAAGCGGTAGTGAGATGTTTGATTGAAGAAGGTGTTGACCTTATTTATGGTTACCCCGGTGGAGCGATTATGCCCGTATATGATGAGTTTTATAAATTCAAAGATGAATTACACCATGTGCTCACTAGACATGAACAAGGAGCTGTGCATGCCGCCCAAGGCTATGCCAGAACATCTGGCAGAGTTGGTGTGGCCATCGCCACATCGGGTCCGGGAGCAACAAATTTGATTACGGGAATTGCGGATGCCCAAATTGATTCTACTCCTGTTGTTTGTGTCACTGGGCAAGTAGCTTCTCATTTATTGGGAAGTGATGCTTTTCAAGAAACAGATATCATCAGTTTAAGTACTCCTGTAACCAAATGGAATTATCAAATTACGAAGGCACATGAAATTCCTGAAGTTTTGGCTAAGGCATTTTACATTGCAAAATCTGGAAGACCAGGTCCGGTTTTAATCGACATTACAAAGGATGCCCAATTTGGCACGTTAGATTTTGAATATACCTCTTGCAAGAGGGTGAGGAGCTACAACCCAGTTCCCGAGATTGAAGAAACTCATTTAGTAGAAGCGGCAAAAATCATTAATGCAGCAAAAAAACCATTTGTAGTTTGGGGTCAAGGAATTGTTTTAGGAAATGCAGAGCAGGAATTTCAAGATTTTATAGAAAAATCAGGTATTCCATGTGCTAGTACACTTTTGGGCTTGTCGGCTATGTCTACAGAACACCCTTTAAACAAAGGGATGGTTGGCATGCACGGAAATTATGCTCCGAATGTTTTGACGAATGAATGTGATGTGCTTTTAGGAATAGGGATGCGTTTTGATGATCGTGTTACAGGGAGTTTGAACACGTATGCCAAACAGGCAAAAGTGATTCATTTTGAAATAGATCCGGCTGAGGTCGATAAAAATGTAAAAACGGATGTGGCAGTTTTAGGAGATGTAAAACAAACCCTTTCTGCAATTTTGCCGAAAATAGAAAAGAAATCTTATCCTGAATGGGAAAAAAGATTTGATGAATTATATGATATTGAGTACAAAGAGGTAATTGATGATCAGTTGAATCCAAAAACAGAAGGTTTAACAATGGCTGAGGTAATCAAATATTTGAACGAGCAAACAAAAGGGGAGGCTGTGATAGTTTCGGATGTTGGTCAGCATCAAATGATTGCCAGTAGATATAGTTCTTTTAAGCAATCTAATAGTAAGATTACCTCTGGTGGTTTGGGAACTATGGGTTTTGCTTTGCCAGCAGCAATCGGAGCAAAAATGGGTGCTCCACACAGAGAGGTAGTGGCCATTATTGGCGATGGTTGTTTCCAAATGACTGTTCAAGAACTGGGTACAATTTTACAAACTGATGTTGCTGTAAAAATCATCATTTTGAATAATGAATTTTTAGGAATGGTAAGACAATGGCAAGAATTGTTTTTTGATAAAAGATATGCCTATACAACAATGGTTAACCCGGACTTTATGAAAATTGCTGAAGGTTACGGAATTCAGGCGAAACAAGTATCCAAAAGAGAAGACTTGAAAGGTAAAATAGAAGAAATGATTGCTTCAGATAAGTCATATATTCTTGAAGTTCGTGTTGTTCAAGAGGGAAATGTATTTCCAATGATTCCGACTGGAGCTTCTGTATCCGAAATTAGATTAAAATAGAAAAAATGGAAAATATTTTATACACGATTTCAGTATACACTGAAAACAATTTGGGATTACTCAACAGAATTGCGACCATTTTTTTGAAAAGGCATATCAATATTGAGAGCTTGACGGTATCAAGTTCTGAAATAGAGGGTGTTTCTCGCTTTATTATCGTGGCTTATATGCCTGAAGAACAGGTCAAAAAAATTGTAAAGCAGATCGAAAAACAGGTTGAAGTAATTAAAGCTTATTACCATACAAATGAAGATTCAATTTATTTGCAATCTGCTTTGTTTAAGATCAAGTCGAGTTTGCTTTTTGACAAAAGACAAATACAGAATATTATCAAGAAAAGTAACGCTCAGATCATTACGGTCAATCGTGATTTCTTTGTAGTAGAAAAATCCGGCAGGAAAGAAGAAATTGAACAATTGTATAGTGACTTTCTACCCTACGGTATAATGCAATTCGTTCGGTCGGGAAGGATTTCTGTTACCAAAGATGAAATGAGAATTTCTGATATTTTAAAAAAACAATTTAATTAAAAAATAAAACAATAGTAATGGCAAATTATTTTAATACACTTTCCTTAAGGGAGCAACTGGCACAATTAGGAAAATGTAGATTTATGGATTCTTCAGAATTTTCTGAAGGAGTATCTGTTCTGAAAGGGAAAAAAATTGTAATTGTAGGCTGTGGTGCACAAGGATTGAATCAAGGATTGAACATGCGCGATTCAGGTTTAGATATTTCTTATGCGCTTAGAGAGGGAGCTATCAAAGAAAAAAGGCAATCGTTTTTGAATGCGTCTAATAATAAATTCAAAGTTGGAACCTATGAAGAATTGATTCCTTCAGCAGATTTAGTGTTAAATCTTACGCCTGATAAACAGCATTCTGCAGTTGTTAAAGCCGTGATGCCATTAATGAAAAAAGGGGCGACTTTATCTTACTCTCACGGTTTTAATATTGTTGAGGAAGGAATGAAAATTAGAGAGGACCTAACTGTAATTATGGTGGCACCAAAATGTCCGGGTTCCGAAGTGAGAGAAGAATATAAAAGAGGTTTTGGTGTGCCTACCCTCATTGCTGTTCACCCTGAAAATGATCCTCAGGGAATTGGACTTGAACAGGCAAAGGCATACGCCGTAGGAACCGGAGGAGATAGAGCAGGAGTTCTTGAGTCATCTTTTGTGGCAGAAGTAAAATCAGATTTAATGGGTGAACAGACTATTCTTTGTGGTGTACTTCAAACAGGTTCTATTTTGTGTTTTGACAAAATGGTAGAAAAGGGAATCGAACCATCTTATGCTGCTAAGCTTATACAATATGGTTGGGAAACTATAACTGAAGCTCTAAAACACGGGGGAATAACAAATATGATGGATCGTTTGTCAAACCCCGCCAAAATTAAAGCTTTTGAGCTTTCAGAAGAATTGAAAGAAATTATGCGTCCACTGTTTCAAAAACATATGGATGACATCATGAGCGGTGAATTTTCGAAAACCATGATGGAAGATTGGGCAAATGATGATAAGAATTTGCTTTCTTGGAGGGCTGCTACCGGCGAAACAGCTTTCGAAAAAACAGCCATTACCGATAAAAAAATTAACGAGCAAGAATATTTTGATAAGGGCGTTTTAATGGTTGCTTTTGTTAGAGCCGGAGTTGAATTAGCTTTCGAAACGATGACCGATGCAGGAATTATTGAAGAATCTGCATATTATGAGTCGTTGCACGAAACACCTTTAATTGCCAATACAATTGCCAGAAAGAAATTATTTGAAATGAACAGAACTATTTCCGATACAGCAGAATACGGGTGTTATTTGTTCGATCATGCTTGTAAGCCTTTATTGCAGGATTTTATGAAAAAAATCGATACTGATGTAATTGGCAAGCATTTTGGTGAAGGGAAAGATACCGGAGTAGACAATAGCTTATTGATTGCAGTAAATGAAGAAATTAGATTTCATCCTGTAGAAATTATAGGATATGATTTAAGAGCATCTATGACGGCCATGACAAAAATTGTCTAGTTAAAAAATTAGTTTTTTGATAGTTCACCGATTTCTAATTTTTTAGAATCGGTGAATTTCTTTTTTATTATGAGCACAAATATCCCAATTACAGAAATATTAGAAGCAAGTAACAAAATCAAGGACCTTGTTAAGCATACACCTCTTGAAAAAATGTTGAACTCATCGGAGAGATTTCAAGCTAATATCTTTTTTAAAAGAGAAGATCTTCAGCGTGTTCGATCTTATAAGATAAGGGGAGCTTTTAATAAAATAAAATATTTAGTTGAGACTAAGTCTATAAAGTCCGTGGTTTGTGCAAGTGCCGGAAATCATGCACAGGGAGTGGCTCAATCATGTCATTTCTTGGGTATTTCGGGGGTTATTTTCATGCCAACTACAACACCAAAACAAAAGATCAATCAGGTAGAATATTTTGGTAAAGACAATGTGGAAATCAAGTTGTACGGGGATACTTTTGATGCGTCCTATGCCATTGCTTTAGAATATAGTCAATCTCAACAAATTGATTTTGTTCATCCTTTTGATGATGAAAAAATTATCGCAGGACAAGGAACGGTTGGTCTTGAAATCTTACAAGACATGCAGGAGCCTATAGACTATATTTTTGTTCCTGTTGGAGGTGGAGGTTTGGTTTCAGGGATTATCAGTGTGTTTAAAGAGTTAAGTCCTAAAACAAAAGTTATTGGTATTGAACCAGAGGGAGCACCCTCTTTAAAGACCAGTTTAAAATATGGTAAAAACACAGAATTACACAGTATAGATAAATTTGTGGATGGTGCTGCCGTGAAAAAGATTGGTGACCTCCCTTTTTCCATTTGCAAGGATGAAATTGAGGAAGTCATAACCATTCCTGAAGGAAAAATCTGTTCGGTGTTATTAAAATTATACAATGAAAAAGCGATTGTCGCTGAACCTGCCGGGGCACTATCTATTGCAGCATTAGATTATTTCTCAGAAGAAATAAAAGGGAAGAACGTTGTTTGTGTGCTGAGTGGTGGAAATAACGATATCACCCGTATGGAGGAGATAAAAGAGAGAGCATTGCTCTTTGAAGGTTTAAAACATTACTTTATTGTTCCATTCCCTCAAAGAGCCGGTGCGCTTAAAGAATTTGTTGTGAATGTTTTAGGTGCAAATGACGACATCACTTTCTTTGAGTATACAAAAAAGAACAATCGTGATAGAAGTGCTGCCGTAGTTGGTATTGAGTTAAAATCGAAAGAAGATTTTGCTCCCTTGGTAAAACGAATGAGAGAACTCGGTTTTATGGGTGAGTATTTAAATGAAAATCAGCAATTGTTTCAATTTTTGATATAATTCTTTGATTTGTTTAAAATCTAAAAAGTGTATGATTTCACCTTAAAAATCGCATGTTATTCCCAACAATAATCCTTAATTTTGATTCATATTAAACACTTATGAAGCTTAAAAATATCTTTGAAAACAAATCAATTCCTGAACAATACGATTTTCAGAAAGGACTTACATATCGACATTATTTACTAAACGGCGAACTTAAAATTTGGGAAGGAGAAACTTCTGAAGTTTACTCTGCCATCCAAACAAGAAATCAGAATGGAAAATATTCACCGACATTATTGGGTAATATACCGGTGATGAAAGAAAAAGATGCTTTGCTTGCTTTGGATTCGGCTTTGGATGCGTTCGACAATGGTCGAGGAATTTGGCCAACTATGCGGGTTGAAGAAAGAATAAAATGTGTTGAACGATTTGCAGAGCTGATGTCTCAAAAAAGAACTGAAGTGGTTAATTTTTTGATGTGGGAGATAGGTAAAACTCTACCTGACTCAGAAAAAGAATTTGATAGAACCATCGATTATATTTATGATACAATTGCCGAATTAAAAGAATTGGATAGAAAAAGCGCTCGTCTTGAATTGAATAGTGATGTATATGCACAAATTCGAAGAGGCCCTTTAGGAGTTGTGCTATGCCTCGGCCCATACAATTACCCGTTGAATGAAACTTTTTGCTTACTTATTCCCGCTCTAATAATGGGAAATACAACCATTTTTAAACCGGCCAAGTTGGGTATTCTTTTAATCACTCCATTATTAGATGCTTTTGCGGAGGCTTTTCCTAAAGGAGTTGTAAATATTTTGTTTGGTCGAGGCCGTGAAGTGGCTACTCCTATATTAAAGACTGGAAAAATAGATGTTTTGGCATTGATCGGTAACAGTAAATCTGCCAATGCCTTACAAAGTCATCATCCAAAGAAAAACAGATTGCGACTTGTTTTAGGATTAGAGGCTAAAAACCCTGCTATTGTTTTGCCAGATGCAGATTTAAAGTTGGCTGTAGACGAATGTGTTTTGGGGTCTTTATCCTATAATGGACAACGTTGTACAGCACTAAAAATGTTATTTGTGCATGAAGATGTGGTTGAAGAATTCAATAAACTTTTTGTAGAAAAAGTTGAAGAATTGAATTACGGACTTCCTTGGGAAAATAATGTAAAATTAACTCCTTTGCCTGAACCGGATAAACCTGAATACATTAACAGTTTGATAGACGATGCTCTTAAAAATGGGGCGAAGATTATCAATCCGAAAGGCGGATTAACAGATAGAAGTTTTGTTTTCCCGGCAATTTTATATCCGGTTAATGCTAAAATGCGTGTTTTTGAAGAAGAACAATTTGGTCCTGTCGTTCCAATCATTTCCTTTAAAGATGTGAATGAGCCTATTGATGCAATTGTAAATTCCGATTATGGACAACAAGTTAGTTTGTTCAGTACCAACGCAGATACTTTAGCACCTCTAATCGACGTGATGGTGAACCAGGTTTGCAGGGTAAATATAAATAGTCAATGTCAACGTGGACCTGATGTTTATCCATTTGTTGGCAGAAAGGATTCTGCTGTAAGTACTTTGAGTGTTCATGATGCGTTGAGATCCTTCTCTATCAGAACTCTAGTGGCCTGCAAAAACATGAATTTGAACAAAGCCATATTGAACGATTTACTCGATAACAATAAGTCTAATTTTGTTAACACAAATTATATTTTGTAAGAAAATTAGGGAAGATACTTTTAAAATGTCCTGTATATTCGGGAATCTTAGTAAGTGTCATATTTAAGTTGTACCAAGTCAAATTGCAATTTACCTGATCTAATCAGAAAATTCTCTAGCGGATTTTTTAGTTTTCAGGTTATTTTAGGCATTCCAAAGAGGATCTTCTGAAGGCGTGGGGGCAAAAATTTCAATTTGTTCTTGACTGACTGGATGTGTAAAAGCAATTTTTCTCGCATGAAGGTTTATTCCTGCATTTTTATTTGGTCTTTTAAAGCCATATTTTACATCTCCTTTTATCGGATGACCTATAAAGGCAAGCTGACTTCGAATTTGATGATGTCTTCCGGTTTCTAGATCAATTTCAAGTAAAGTATATCGATCCAAAAGCTTTAAAATTGTGAAATGTAAAACTGCACGTTTCGCCCCTCCGGTCTCGGCTGTATAAACTGTAGCCTTGTTATTTTTTGGATTCTTTTTAAGGTAATGAATTAATGTTTGCCCTTCAGATATTTTTCCGTCTGTAATAGCCCAATAGGTTTTATCAATTTTTTTATTCACTAACATTTTATTTAATCGGGTTAAAGCCTTAGAGGTTTTTGCAAAAATTACGGCTCCCGAAGTTGGTCGGTCTAAACGATGTACAACACCTAAAAAGACCTTTCCGGGTTTGTTGTATTTTTTGGCGATATATTCTTTTGTTATCTCACTCAAAGGTTTGTCCCCAGTTTTGTCACCTTGAACAATATCTCCAACTCTTTTGTTAATGATAATGAGGTGATTATCTTCAAACAAAACTTGTAAATTATCTACATTGCTTATATCGGAATCCACTTATTTCTTTTCTTAAAAAAAGTTATACAAAAC
>CAZWAN010000020.1:4241-33970 GCA_964631875.1 uncultured Flavobacteriaceae bacterium | reverse complement strand
AAAAATGAAATTTTAAATTTATGCCTATTTCAAAATTTATGTCAGTAAAATTTCGCTTTCTCATTTTTATATCATTTTTAATTGCCTGCAAACAAGAACCAAAAGAAAATCCGGTTTTGGTAAAATCCGAAAAAAAGATCATTCTCGATATCGACCAGGCCAATCGCTTAATGGAACTTCCTCTAGCCTGCATCCAGAACGAATTACCTTATAAGTCCGGGATTGTCATAGATAAGGCGGAAGATCTAAAAATGCCCATCGAACACCATCCGGCATTTTATGGCTGTTTCGACTGGCACTCGGCTGTTCATGGACACTGGTCAATGATCTACCTCCTAAAAACTTTTCCCGACCTGGCAAAAAGACAACCGGCCCTTGAGATGCTCGACGAACATCTAACCGAAGAAAATATTTCAAAAGAAATTGCCTATTTTTCTATGAACAAAGAAAGTCAATCCTTCGAAAGAACCTATGGTTGGGCCTGGTTACTGAAATTACAGGAGGAATTATACACGTGGGATGATCCATTGGGACGAAAATGGTATAACAATATCAAACCTTTAGCAGATCATATTTCGAGCAGCTATATAGAATATTTGCCTAAGCTGGTTTACCCTATTCGCGTTGGTGAACATACCAATACAGCATTCGGATTGAGTTTTGCCTTTGACTATGCCAAAATGGTTGGAGATGAAAAACTGTTGAACAGCATTAAAGAAAATGCCTTGCGCTTTTACGGTCAGGATATGGATTGTCCGATCTCTTGGGAACCTAGCGGACATGACTTTTTGTCTCCTTGTTTACAAGAACTAGATATTATGCGAAAGGTGCTTCCTGAGTCTGATTTCGAAAAATGGTCTTCTTCTTTCCTCCCTTCACTTTCTGACCAAAAATTGAACCTCGAACCGGGAAAAATCATCGATAGAACCGATGGAAAATTAGTTCATCTAGATGGATTGAATTTTTCGAGAGCCTGGTGTTTATATGCAATTAAAAACAATACCAAGGCTTATAATATGGCTACTGAACATTTAGATTATTCCCTTTCTCAAATAACAGATGGAGATTATGCCGGTCAGCATTGGTTAGCATCATTTGCCTTGTATGCCTTTAAAATACGAACTGAGTTAGATGATTGATCTGAAAAAGTATTTCGGACCTAGTACCCTTATTGCCGCTGCATTTATTGGCCCGGGAACCATAACGACATGCACTATTGTGGGTGTGCACACCGGTTATCAACTTTTATGGGCCATGCTCTTTTCCATTTTAGCCACTATTGTATTACAGGAAATGGCGGCGCGTTTAGGATATGCCACCCAGAGTGGTCTGGGTGAAGCACTGAATAAAGAATTTCCAAAAGGAATTGTCAGATACCTGGTATTCTTTTTGGTCATAGGCGCAATCTTAATTGGCAATGCCGCCTACGAAGCCGGAAATATTTCGGGAGGTGTATTAGGTTTAGACCTTATTGCAGGAGAGATCAAATTATGGCCTGTATTGATCGGGACCCTTTGTTTTCTCATCTTATTTTTCGGCAGATATAAATGGGTCGAAAAAATTCTTATCGGCCTGGTCATCATGATGAGTATATGCTTTTTGTTTACGGCTATATTAGTCCAACCCGATTTAAAAGAAGTTATCAAAGGCTTTATCCCCAGTATACCTTCAGGAGATACATTTTTGTTGATCATGGCACTTATTGGCACAACAGTAGTTCCGTATAATTTGTTTCTTCATGCCTCTACCATTTCCAAAAAATGGGAGGCAAATTCCTCTTTAAAAGATTTGAGAATTGAAAATGCTGTTTCCATTATTTTAGGTGGAATAATTTCTGTTTTGATCATCATTACCGCAGCGAGCTCTGCAGATCAATTAAATGAAATTAATTCGGCCAAAGATTTGGCCGTACAACTTGAACCGCTCTTTGGCACAAGTGCAAAATGGTTGATGGGTATAGGTTTGATGGCTGCAGGAATTAGCTCAGCTTTAACGGCACCGCTTGCAGCTGCTTATGCGGCCCAAGGTTTGTTCGGTTGGAAGGGTGACGAAAAAAATATTAAATTTAGGTCGGTTTGGATGGTCATTTTACTGATCGGCATTTTTGTTTCAATTACAAATATTGAAAGGGTTATGGTAATTCAATTTGCTCAGATCACAAATGCCATTTTATTACCTTTTGTGGCTATTTATTTATTGTATATTTCTAATTCAAAAAATATTCTAGGGAGATATACAAACAGTCTTTTTACTAATGTTCTAGGATTGATTGTCATTCTATTTACGCTCATTTTATCTTTAAAAACAATGAATAACGTATTTCATTTTCTGTGAAAAAAATCGACCTCAATTGTGATATGGGTGAGCTAACACCCGGCAAAAAAAGTAATTACGACGAAGAAATCATGCCCTATATTTCTTCTTGTAATATTGCTTGCGGTTTTCATAGTGGCAATCCCGGGCTGATAGAAAAAACGATACAACTCGCTATCTTAAATAAGGTCAGCATAGGGGCACATCCCTCCTACAAGGACCGTAAAAATTTTGGACGTTTATCTTTACAAGTAGACAGAGATGAATTGATGGCAGATCTGAGATACCAGATTTGTGCCCTAAAAAGTATGACAGAAAGTTTTGGCGCAATATTGCATCATGTAAAGCCTCATGGGGCTTTGTATAACGATATGGTCCAAGATCAAGACCTTGCAAAAGATTTTATTCAACTGGTAAAACAGATCGATCCAAACCTCAAAATTTATGCTTTGGCCAATTCTCAGGTTATTGAACTATGTGAAAAACACAATATAAAAGGTGTAAATGAAGGTTTTGCAGACAGGAGATACGATAAAGTAGATGAACTTAGAAATAGAAAATTGCCTGGTGCCGTTCTTCATGATTTAACAGATATCCTAAATCAAATTGACCTGTTTTTAGATCAAAAGGTTCGGCTGTCTTCAGGCAAATTGGTTCCGGTGAAGTTAGAATCACTTTGCTTGCACAGCGATACACCGGGTGCTGTAGAATTGAGTAAAAAGATCTACCAATTTTTAAAAGAAAAGAATGTCGAAATTACAGCAATCTTTTGATTCTATATTTGAAATACAAAATTTCAATGATGACTTTTTACTGATCAGGTCAAAAAGCATTTCGGATTTAGCCGTTTTTGGAAAAACAATTTTTGAGCGAAAATTTGACTTTATTGATGAAGTGATTGTTACGGAATTTGAAGTCTGTATAAAGCTGAATCATCTTTTCTCTCCCCTTGATATAACGAAGCTGAAGGAGCTTAGGCTGCACGAAATAAAAAATAAGCGAACCTACGTAATACCTGTACATTTTTGTGATCACCGAGATTGGGAAGCAATAGAATTGTATACAGGTTTGCAGAAACCACAGATCATCTCAAAACTTTTAGCGACAACATATTCTGTAGCCATGTTCGGTTTTTTACCCGGATTCACCTACTTAAATGGGCTTGACAAGGTTTTACAGGTTCCGAGAAAAGATACACCTGCAAAATATGTTGAAGCCAATTCTCTGGCAATTGGTGGTAAATATCTGGGCCTATACGCCATAGATAGTCCGGGTGGATGGCATGTAATTGGAAAAATACCCATTTCTGTCTTACAGATGCATAGCTTACCCCCTGTTCAATTCAATCCTGGAGACCGCATAGAATTGAAAGAGATAGACCTAAATGAATTCAACCTGATTAAGAGTAAAAATAACACCTTACGAGAATATAATGCCTAGTTTAGAGATCATACATCCGGGTTTAATGACCAGTATTCAGGATATGGGAAGACGGGGTTTTGCATATTACGCTATTCCAAATTCAGGGGTAATGGATCCAAATGCTGCTAAAATTGCCCTGTTGCTGCTACATAAAAATGAAAATTCTCCTTTGATCGAATGTACGTCTGTAGCTCCCCAAATTTTGTTCCACGGAGCTACCCGGATTGTGCTCACCGGTGCAGATTTTAATTGGACCATAAATGGCCAGTCGGTGCCTGTCAATCAAATTATTCAAACTCAAGAGGGAGATCTTCTCAAAGGGCAGACGGCAAAAGACAAATTAAGGGGGTATATCGCCTTTTCGGGTCAATTAATCTTAGAAAAAAACTATCAATCTTATTCCACCTATACCAATGCCCAAATGGGTGGCTACAAAGGTCGATTGTTAAAAAAAGGTGATATGATCGAATGGATAGACGAGGCTCCAAATGAGAGGATAATCTCAATAAAAAAAGGTCCGGAGTTCAACCTTTTAACTGATCAGGCAAAATTTGAACTCGCGAGCAGCGTTTTTCTGATTGGTTCAGACAGCAATAGAATGGGTGTGAGATTACAGGGAAAAAAACTGGAAAGTTCAAGCTATCAACTGGAAAACAGTTCGCCTGTTTTACCCGGATTTATACAATTACCTCCAAACGGTTTGCCGATTGTTGTTTTACAAGACGGACAAACAACCGGTGGTTATCCGCGAATTGCTTACTTGCAGACAGAAGAATTATCAAAATTTAATCAAATACCTATCGGAGGTAAATTGAAATTTACTTTTATCTCTTGAAATAGATATTGATTTTTCGATCATTGCCAAACTTTTCATAACTTTTAGGGTCTAATAAAATAAGCCTATCAATTTTTGGCTGTTTTATGAACATTTAATTGTTTGACTGTGACAAGCGAATCTGATTTTATCAAAAGATTGCTAGATCAAAAAGAAAGAGAAAAAGCGTTTAAAACCTTATTGGATATTTATCAAAAGCGCTTGTATTGGCATATTCGAAAAATCGTGATTACTCACGAAAATGCCGATGATGTTTTACAAAATACTTTTTTAAGAATTTATAAAAGCTTGGCAAATTTTAAACAAGAAAGTTCTTTAAATACATGGATGTATCGAATTGCTTACAATGAATCAATTCGATTCCTGGAACTAAATAAAAAGAAAACTTTTGATTATGTAAACGATGTAAGTAAAAATTACATGAATGTATTGGCTACTGATCCTTTTTTTGACGGGGATGAAATTCAACTAAAACTGCAAGAAATATTAGCAACATTGCCCGAAAAGGATCGGCAAATTTTCCAGATGAAATACTTTGATGATTTAAAGTTTAATGAAATAGCAGATGTTTTAGAAATAAATCAAAATACCATAAAAACATCCTATTACAGAACCGCAAAAGTTATCAAAGAAAATATGCAAGAAATAGAACTTTTTAACGAAACCGGGGTCTAATCAGAGGATATGAAAAAAATAGAAAAGCATAAAAACAGGAATGAATGGGTCAGTAAAAATGATTCATTCGATGAAAAACTAGATACAAAACATGCTAAAGATCTAGGGCTTGACATACCCGAAGATTATTTTTCGAGGTCTAAAAATAGCATTTTAGAAAAAATTCAAATTGAAAAAAAATCGAAAGGAACGCCAATATTCGATAATAAAATTGTGTGGCTTGCAGCAGCAGGAATAGCTCTAATTATGGCATTATCCATTTTTAAGCCCTATACTTCGGGTACTGATACATTATCCCCCATTGTCGCTGATCCTGCTGAGCAAGCTGAAACTTTTGGCCTGGACACTCAACAATTTCTTGAACAAGATATTTTGATCGCTTCCTTATTTGTGGATGAATCAAGACTTGACAGTTATGTAGAGCAATATATTGTTGAGGAAAGTATCATTGATGAATACATAGATATCTATTTTTTTGATGATATGATGAATGATACTTTACTTTTCTGAATCAATTTTAAAATGAATGAAAACTTTTTTTAAATAGGCGGGTCTAAAAAATAGAACGTTCAAAAATAAAAGTAAAATTTAAATGCTTATACAATGAAATCAATAAAAATAATCGCAACTCTCCTAATTGGAATCCTAATCGGTACTTCAACTATGGTTGCCCAAAACGGAAATGGTAATGGCAATGGTGAGGGTTTTGGAAATATTCCGTTGGAAAATTTAACCCAAGATCAAAAGCAATTACTCGAACAAAGGCGAGAATTGATCAAACAGAACAGAGAAAAGTTTAAGGCCACTTTAAATGAACAGCAATTGGCTATTTTCGAAAATGAGGCACTTACAAACCAAGAGAGACAAAAAGCTCTGATGGCAACACTCACTGAAGAACAAAAGTCGCTGATGGCCAACAATCGAGAAAATATGAACGAAATAAAAAATCAGTTTAGAAATACCATAACAGCCGAACAACGTCAGGAAATTAGATTTAGAATGAGAGCCAACCGCGATTCCGAATCCGGCAATGAATTACGTCAGCAAGTAAAACAGCAAAGAAGATTGAACCAACAGAACGGTGGGAATGGAAATAATGGTGGTAATAATAGAAATGGAGGAGGAAATGGCAATGGTAACGGAGGAAACTAAATTATAGGTTTATTTCATTTTGATAGATTAATCAATGGTTGAGTGGTTGATTTAGGTCGGCCACTTTTACTTTATACTCATAAAGATGAAAAACAAGGTGATCCTTTTCCTTTACTTCATGAGTTTCCTTTCAGCCTTTTCGCAAGAACCACCTCAGAAGAAAGTGGACCTCGATGAATTTATAGATGATTTTTTGGTACAAGAGGAATCTCTTGACGTCTTTATGGCTTCCATGACAAATTTTCATCTTGTTTATTTATCCTTGAACTACAACAGCAATACTTACTTTTCAGGTCGTGATATCGGTGTTGATCAATATAACTTGGTTCCTCAGATTACCTACATACATTCAAAAGGTTTTTATGGAAGCCTTTCGGGAATTTATTACAGCGAATTTGATCCTCATTGGGATGTGACAACCACAACGGCTGGTTTTGGAAGAAGTTTTGGAAAAGGAAAAATATGGAATTATTACACCTCTTTCTCTTACTTTTTTTATGCCAATGAAATTGACAATCTATACCATAGCACAGTCAATGGAGGAATCGGGATCAGCAATAAAAAAAGAACTTTAGGGACTCAACTATCTGTGGCCTATTATTTTGGCGACGAAGTAACCTATCAGATCGTATTGAGATCTTTTGCCAATCTTAAATTACTCAAAACAGCAAATCACTATCTCAGATTTAGACCACAATTCAGTATTGTAACAGGTACACAAATTGTTGATCTCTCCGGCGGGTCTATGCAAAAAATCACATTGACCAAAGAGGTAGATCCGATAGAACCACCCATACTTATTGAAGATAATGTATTTGGTCTGATCAATACCCAAATCAACCTGCCTTTTCAATACAGCATCAACTCTTTTGATTTTGAGCTAGGTTTTAACTATAACATTCCTTCCGAGTTGGGAGAAGAGACCGATCTGGAGAATACCTATTTTTTTAATTTCGGTATCGCTTACATGTTTGACCTTTAATGATTGCTGTAAAACTCAATTTTGAATAGACAGGAAGTGTGTTTTTTTTGAAAACGGTCAGATTGATGAACGGGACTGTATAGCTTATTACATGTTAATGTTTGATTCAATTAAAGTTGTGCATTGATTCAAATGAAATCAAAATAGATTTTTCCTTATTTTTATGGTTACCAATATTCAATGTAGGATTGCATTGAAATAAAAGTCTTAACCAAAACCAAACCATGGAAGCCAATAAAAAAAACGATCACTTTTTCAATTTTGTTCAACAGCGTTATATTTTTACAGGTATAGCCATTATCTTGGCTATACTGGCATTACTTATACCTTTTAAAGATGTGGCAGACCCGGTAACCTATGTGGGTGGATTATTGGTTTGGGCGGGTATTTTAGAAATTTTCCACGGTTTCAGGCGATCGGAAAGTTCTGCAAGAACTTCAGCCTGGTTTAGTGGTGGAATTACTTTGTTAATAGGTACTCTTCTTATCAATAATCAATTATTTCAGCCCGAACCATTGGTTCAGTTGATACTATTGCTATTCCTTTTGGACGCAGCCAGGTGTTTTTATGCGTTCTACAATACTAAAAGAATAGGACAAAGTTCCTGGACTTACCTTCTTTCGGGTATCGGACTTATCTTAGCCGTTTTGGTCATTTTCTTCTTCAATTACAAAGACAGTAATTGGGGGATAGCCTTGGTGGGGTTCTTACGGATAGTGGGAACTACCTATAATTTATTTACAGCAAAAATGGGCGTCCTTGATCAAGTAGCTGAAGATGTCGTCAAAAGTATGGGACTGGAGGAAGATACTGAATTGGCTGAACTTGCTGAGGAATTGGAAGAAGAAGATGCCGTAAGAGCACCTATAGATACCAGCTGGATTATAGTTTTTTTACTTATACTGTTTTTTATTCACTTAGGAAGGATGGGACTGGATCGTTCCACCTTTGGAATACTTTCTCCGCTCGTTGCTGTTATAGGGGATATGTTTATCGCTTTGGTTGTTGCCTTTGGTATTATTGCTCCTTTTAGATGGATCTTTAGAAAATTTTCTGGATTATTATTAAACCGGCTCTATCATTGGGTAAACAAGGTCCCTGAAGTTGAATGGAGCCGATTTAGCCCGAGAAGATTAGCGAAGAGATGGATCAAACACGATCTTGGCATTTCCATCAGTTTGCGAAAATCGCAATATTCCTTTAAATCGGCCGTACGAAACGGGCTTAAAATTGGTTTACCCTTTGCTGCATTGCTAGCTGCCATAATGCCTGTACTTGGGATGAGTTGGTATTTTGACACAGAAAATTGGGCTTCCGGTATCTGGGATGGTTACGCCGGTACCAGGACTGAAGTTTGGCGCGAAAAAATTATCGAAGCCAGCGGAGAAGAAATAGGCCCTAATGCTTTTAAACTGAATCCGGAAGGTATGAGTCAGACGGGTGATTTTTCATTTGTTGTGATAGGTGATCCCGGAGAAGGAGACCCCTCTCAACTGATCTTAAAAGATCAGATATTAGAAGTTTCTAATAAACCGGATATAAGTTTTGTGGTCATTTCATCCGATATTGTTTAC
The DNA here is from genome assembly GCA_964631875.1 of uncultured Flavobacteriaceae bacterium. Classification (GTDB taxonomy): domain Bacteria; phylum Bacteroidota; class Bacteroidia; order Flavobacteriales; family Flavobacteriaceae; genus Namhaeicola. The sequence goes on along the minus strand of CAZWAN010000020.1, from coordinate 25,017 downwards.
CCTTCAGGTGCGATGAGAGACTACGAACGCAAATTTTTTCTTCCCTTTAAAGGATTAAAAAAACCGATATACTCAATTCCGGGTAACCATGATTGGTATGATGCTTTGGAAGGATATACGGCAACATTTTTTACACCTGATGCGGCGAGAAAAGCCATGGAAGCGAGAATGTACAGTGATGGGAAACTGACTACTTCCTCTCCCGAAATTATCGATAAATTAATACATCAAGCTTCTTATTTAAGAAAAGAATATCAACTCCCTGTGGGTTACCAAAACGCACCTTTCTTTCAAGTATCTAATGAGCACTTTGTTTTTTTAGCCATAGATACGGGTGTTCGTCGAAAAGTTGACGACAAACAACTGGCATGGATAAAGTCAATTTTGGAGGCCTCTAAAGGTAAATATGTCATGGCTTTGCTGGGACATCCCTTTTATGCCATTGGCGAATACCAAGGTGATATGAATCCTGATTTTCGAGCTTTACACGAATTGCTGCGCGCCTATAAAGTTCCGCTAATTATGGCCGGCGACACACATGACCTTGAATATTACATCGAGCCTCCTTATAATAATGACGGACATACCATGCATCATTTTGTAAATGGTGGCGGTGGAGCCTATTTAAGTATTGGCGCAGCCATGGCTGATCCCAAAACAAGACCTACTGCAGATTGGGCCAACTATCCGTCGAGAGAGCCTCTTATCGGTAAAATTGATTCGCTAACGGCCTCATGGAAATACCCTGCTTGGGTCTGGGTTAAGGAGTATAAAGGCTATCCGTTTTCTGCAGAGTGGCTATCCGCAGCTTTCGACTATAACCAAGCACCATACTTCCAAAGTTTTATGGAAATAAAAGTGGAAAAATCTCAAAACAGAATCCGATTGATCCCTTATGGCATAAACGGTCAACTCAGATGGAGTGACTTTGACTTTGATGGAAAAACAAAACCCGCTAACGCAAAATTAAATGACTTAGTGGAATGGATTTTACCTATGAATAATTAAAAATCGAAGGTGGCAGAATTATCAGTGTAACTTAATAATTCAGCTAGATAATCATCTAATTCTCCAACATCTTTTAAAGTACTTGGATTGGAAGGATATGATTTTCCATCAAATTGTATCAAGCGATTTGCACTCCCGCTAAAGACAACAAGGTCATGCCATCCATTTGTTTTATTTTCCAACACATAAAAAGGGGCCCGACTTACGGTAAAAGAATTGATTAATTTACCCTTATTGGTCGTAATAAAATAGGTACAACCACCTGAACCACAATAATAATTATTCTGTAAACCGATCAGGTATTCCATTGACCCATCTTCATTTAAATCAATTGTTGCGTAGGTGAAATTTCTTTGTTCAGGATTTAGAAATTCTATATCTGTTTTGATCAGATCATTTACCAGAAAACCTGTTACTTTTGCTATCTCTTCTTTCGTTCGCTTTCCATCGGTAATTTGATAAATCGATTTATCATCGTCAATATTTCCAATTCTGGCATTTGATTTTTTGACCTCAATTTCATCTTTATAAAGTGCAGGCAGCTCGATCTGCCCCTTTTCACTAAAAATACGCATTGAATTATTTCTAAAATAATATACATTGATATTGTCAGTTTTTCTATCATAAAAGAAATCATAGGCATTGTTCGAACAATCATGTTGCTTGCATCCACTCATATGTACTACTTCATTTTGAATTTCTATAGCTGTTTCGGTATTCCAAAAAGCAATTAGATTTTCATAGTTCAGACCGTCTATAGCCTTTAATCTAGACACCATTGTTTCTTGCTTAAAAACGTTTTCCCGGGTAGCATATTTACCCTCCAACTGAAACAAAAAAGACAATCCTGTAAGTACTTCTTCTTCAACCGGGACCGGTTCAATAATGTCAACCTGTTCTTTTGTTTCGTTTTGAAAAATCTCCGGTTCAGGTGTAACCGATTCATTTTTTTGTTTACAAGCATAAAAAAACATAAAAACGACGAGGAAATAAGCTATTCTTTGGTACATAAGCTGATATAAATTTGGAATAATTGAAAAATTGACATAATGCTTAAAAAAGCAAATATCGGATTATTAATCATAAGGTTATAGGTAAGTCTATTAATAAAACTATATCTATTCATCTGACCCGATCAAAATTCAAGGATGAAAATACACTTTTTTCACAATTTTTACGGCATCACTGATAAAATGTGAATTGTCATATTTTTCATTATCTTGTGAAACCTTTTCTAAAACAAAGACATATGAAAAAACTAAAAAAGGAAGATATCAGTCAAGAAGTTTTTGATCTATACGATGATTATGCCCATAATAAACTGGACAGAAGACAATTTATTGAAAAATTATCGCTGTACGCCATCGGTGGAGTAACGGTAGCTTCTTTGCTAAGTTTTATGAGTCCTAAGTATGGAGAATCTGTTTTGGTCAAAGGGAACGACCCTCGGTTAAAATCTGAATTTATCAATTATAATTCTCCCAATGGAGGAGGGGAAATTAAAGGTTTGTTATCTATGCCTGTTGATACAAAAGGTAAATTACCAGGAATAGTTGTGGTTCACGAAAATAGAGGGCTGAATCCTTATATTGAAGATGTTGGAAGAAGAGCAGCATTGGAAGATTTTATCAGTTTAGCTCCGGATGCGCTTTCTCCTCTTGGCGGTTATCCGGGCAATGATGATGAGGGTAGAGAAATGCAGAGGAAAAGAGATAGAAATGAAATGTTAGAAGATTTTATAGCCGCTTACACCTATTTGTCAAATCATCCTAATTGCAACGGGAAAATTGGTGTGGTAGGTTTTTGTTTTGGAGGTTGGATCGCTAATATGATGGCCGTTAAAATACCTACTTTAGGGGCAGCCGTACCATTTTACGGCGGTCAGCCAACAGCCGAAGAAACTGCCCTGATCAAGGCACCATTACTGTTGCAATATGCAGGCTTAGATACACGTGTTAACGAAGGTTGGCCGGCATATGAGACAGCTTTAAAAGAAAATAAAGTTGACTATACCGCTTATATTTATCCTGATGTAAATCATGGATTCCATAATAATACAACACCGAGGTACGACGAAGCAGCCGCAAATTTGGCTTGGACGAGAACAATTGAATTTTTCAGGAATAAACTAGGGTAAAAAAACCTTTTTGTATTGGTCAATTCTAAAATCCACCACGGTATAGTTGGGATTTTTTGATTTTTGTTGCCGGTAAAAACCAAAATTTCCAATAGCCCTATTGGCTGCACTCGACGGAGAGATCAGTGCATAAGCCTTTATGTTGCGATGTTTCATTTTAAACTCCAGAATTTTAACAGCCTCCTTACTTACCATCTTGAAAGGAATTTTATGGCTTTTAAGTTGTTTTTTTAGCAAATAACCAGGTCCATTTACTGTCATACCTCCCATCAATAATAAAGTTTCTATAGAGGTATGATCCTCCAAAACCTCGATTAAATTTCGAGTACTTAAAACCTTCATTCCTACATCGGAAGCGTCTATTTTTTCTCTTTCACAAGATTCGACTATATCACAAATACCAATTTTATGTTTGCACAAGAATGCTTTTCGCTGCTCAACGGCAACTAAACTATTTTCAAATAACAAACCCAGCTCAAAAATTTCGTCTAAAATGGGCCAAAGTAAACCGTATCTACTTCCGTAGCAAAAATCAACATCCTCTTTAAATAACTCTCCAAATGAAAACCTAGGTGGGGGCAATGTTCCAACTATCAAACGAGTAGTATTTTCCGGTAAAAAGGGTGGATAAGGATGTCTATGGATGAACACAGGTTTTACTTAAACGTTTACAATTAAAAATTAACAAGATAATTATAAAAAATTGAAGAAATCTATTGAAATTACTGATTTTTCTCATTAAAGAGGTATCAAATTTTGCTACCTTTGTATTCCAAATTTTTAAAGAAAATGAAAACGATCGACAACATAAATTTTAAAGATAAAAAAGCACTTGTACGGGTAGATTTTAACGTTCCGTTAGACGAAAATTTTAATGTGACGGATGCGACGAGAATAGAGGCTGCCAAACCCACCATTATAAAAATTTTGGAAGATGGTGGTAGTGTTATATTGATGACACATTTGGGAAGACCTAAAGGAGTAGATGAAAAATTTTCACTAAAACATATCATTGATAAGGTTTCAGAAATAATAGGAGTACAAGTGAAATTTGCTTCAGATTGTATTGGGGAACCAGCAAAAACTGCAGCATCTTCACTTGAAAATGGCGAAATCTTGCTGTTAGAAAACGTTCGTTTTTATAAAGAAGAAGAAGCCGGTGATGTAGATTTCGCTAAACAATTGGCTTCTCTGGGAGATGCTTATGTGAATGATGCCTTTGGCACTGCACACCGGGCGCATGCTTCTACAACCATTATCGCTCAGTTTTTTCCCAATGCAAAATGCTTTGGGTATTTAATGGCGAAAGAAATCGAAGCCTTGAATACAGTCTTAAATAGCGGTAATAAGCCCGTTACGGCGATTATTGGCGGCGCAAAGGTTTCTTCCAAAATTGATGTAATGATGAACATCATGGAGAAAGTGGATAACATCATCATAGGTGGCGGAATGGCTTATACTTTTGTAAAAGCACAAGGTGGGAAAATTGGAGACTCAATAGTTGAAGACGATAAAATGGATGTCGCTTTAGACATTATCAAATTAGCTCAAAAAACGAATACAAGGTTACATTTTCCTATTGATGTCGTGGCAGCAGATGCTTTTAGTGAAGAAGCCAATACACAAGTTTGCCCAATTAACGAAATTCCTGATGGCTGGATGGGATTAGATTCAGGTCCTAAATCGAATGTAGGATTCTCCTTCGTTGTCGCAAGTTCGAAAACGATTTTATGGAATGGCCCTGTGGGTGTTTTTGAAATGGACAAATTTGCCAAAGGAACCATTGAATTAGGAAATGCAATTGCCGATGCAACCGAAGAAGGAGCATTTTCTTTGGTTGGTGGTGGCGATTCTGTGGCAGCCGTAAAAAAATTCGGATTTGAAGATAAGGTAAGCTATGTTTCTACTGGTGGAGGTGCTATGTTGGAAATGCTGGAAGGTAAAACTTTACCCGGAATTCAGGCAATTTTAGATTAGAGAATTATTATATGATTACTTCATATTTTTTATTGAAAATTCCGGTTCTTCCGGAATTTTCTTTTTTCAAGGGAATCATCTTTCGTATTTTTGTGGGCAAATAACGTCAAATGAAATACAATTATATTCCAAATACAAATATCAAAGTAAGTAAGATCTGTTTAGGAACAATGACCTATGGTCAACAAAATACCGAAGCAGAAGCACATGAACAACTCAATTATGCAGTAGATCAAGGGGTCAATTTTATAGATACGGCCGAAATGTATTCTATCCCCGGAAAAAAAGAAACACAAGGAAGTACTGAAAGATATATCGGATCATGGTTAAAAGATCAAAAGAGGGAAAACTTGGTTGTTGCCACCAAAATAACAGGACCTAATGTTCCTTATTTCAGCTATATGAGGGATGACATGAGGTACACAAAAAAGAATTTGGAAGAAGCTTTAAACAATAACCTCAAAAGATTACAAACAGAATATGTAGATATATACCAATTGCATTGGCCCGAGAGAAAAGTAAATATGTTCGGCCAAAGGAATTACAAACATGACCCAAATGAAATCTGGAAAGAAAATTTCAAGGAAGTGATTGGAACCTTGGATGGTTTTGTAAAAGAGGGTAAAATAAGGCACTACGGTGTATCAAATGAAACTTCTTATGGTGTGATGAAGCAACTACATACCAGTGAAAAATATAATTTGACACGTTGTAAAACAATTCAAAACTCATATTCTTTGCTCAACCGTACTTTCGAGATCAATCTGGCAGAAGTGAGTATGCGCGAACAAGTAGGACTTTTGGCTTATTCTCCATTGGCTTTCGGTGTACTTTCCGGTAAATATTTGAACAATCAAAAGCCAGAAGGTTCAAGATTAAAATTATTTCCTCAATACGCTCGGTACAGCAATCCTCAAGCGACCGGGCAAACAGAAGAATATAAAAAATTGGCAGATAAATTGGGTATAAGCCTAACCCATCTGAGTTTGGCCTTTGTGAATCAGCAACCATTTGTAACCGGAAATATCATAGGTGCTACTACCATGGAGCAATTAAAAGAAAATATAGCCAGTATTAAAATAGATTTAAGTGAGGATACGTTAAAAGAAATAGATCGTATACAACAATTGTGTCCGAACCCGGCACCTTAATTCTGTATTAATTAATCAAAGGTCTTGTTACATTTAGATACGTTTGTCAAATAATTGAGCTAGGTATGTCAAATTATTGAGATGCCTACGTCGATTTTTTAGATACCCATCTTAAATGTTTGAAAAACTTTAGTACAGGCTACTTGTAAAATTGCTCAATACCCCAATGCAGTCCTTACTCTTTTTAATACCCCATCGGCTACCAAATGTGCCTTTTTCGCACCGAGGGCAAGGGCTTTATCGATCTCAGAGAGATTGTTCATGTAATAATGATACTTTTCTCTTTCTGAAGAATATTTTTCCAGTAGTAATTCAAAAAAAGCTTGCTTTGCATGGCCATAACCGTAATTTCCTGCCAAGTAATTTCTTCGCATTTCTTGGGTTTGTTCCTCATTTGCAACCAATTTATACAATGCAAACAAGTTACATGTATCCGGGTTTTTGGGATCTTCTAAAGGTGTAGAGTCCGTTTTGATCTGCATGATCTGCTTGCGCAATTGTTTATCGGGCAAAAATATATCGATGATATTTCCTTTCGACTTACTCATTTTTTCTCCGTCTGTACCCGGTACATACATAGAACTTTCTTGAACTTTAGCAACCGGTAGTACAAGTGTTTCTCCCATTTGATAATTAAATCGGTTGGCCACGTCTCGTGCCATTTCCAAATGCTGCAACTGATCTTTACCTACAGGAACAATATCGGCATCATAAATCAAAATATCTGCCGCCATCAGCATAGGATAAATAAATAAACCCGCATTCACATCCTCTAAACGGTCTGCTTTATCCTTAAAACTGTGTGCAAGCGTCAATCTTTGATAAGGATAAAAACAACTTAAATACCAAGTCAATTCTGTTACCTGTGGTACGTCGCTCTGTCTGTAAAAAACCATTTTATTTACATCAAGACCAAAGGCCAGCCATGTCGCTGCCGTACTGTAGGTGTTGGTCCTTAAAGTATTAGGATCTTTAATTTGTGTAAGGCTGTGCATATCAGCAATAAACAAAAACGATTCTTGATCAGTGTTCTTTGCCATTTCTATGGCAGGTATAATAGCCCCTAATAAATTTCCTAAATGTGGAGTTCCGGTACTTTGTACGCCCGTTAAAATTCTTGCCATATTAAAGATTTAGGTGCAAAAATAAAGCGAATTTTTAGTTCTGCAATGATAAAATTCGTTCCTATAATTCAGGCACAGATCACCTGTATCTCATGAATTATTCTACCTTTGAAAGTGATGAAATTGCTCTACTATTTTTTTGTTTTGCTTTGGAGAATTTGGTTTTATCTCCTTTGGTTAGTTACCATTTTGGCGGCATTGCCCATTTTGATTATTGTTATCTCCAAAGAAAAATGGTATTCTATATTTTTTAGAATCGCAAAATATTGGGCTGGAACGATTCTATTTTTAATGGGATTCAAACCCGTTATTACTTACGAAGAGAGAATGGATATAAAAAAAAGTTATGTCTTTTGTCCCAACCATACCTCCATCGTAGATATTTTGTTAATGCTCGTTTTGTCTGACAACCCCTTCGTTTTCTTAGGCAAGAAAGAGCTTTCAAAAATTCCTGTCTTTGGCTATATTTACAGAAAGACTTGCATTTTGGTAGACCGGGAAAACAAAACAAGTAAAAACAGTGCTTTCTCAGAAGCACAAAGACGACTGGCCAATGGCTTAAGTGTTTGTATTTTTCCGGAAGGAAAGGTTCCCGATGATGAATCGATTATCCTTGACAATTTTAAATCAGGTGCTTTCAGGTTATCTAAAGAATTTGATATTCCCATCGTCCCCATCACTTTTTTCGATTGTAAAAAGAGGTTTTCCTATACTTTCTTTAGCGGTGGCCCGGGTGTTCTAAGAGCGAAAATTCATTCTTTCATCCAACCGACCGGGAAAAGCGTAGAAGAACTTCAACAAGAAACCTTTGTCGTACTATTAAATTCTTTAAAGGACGACTTCAGGAATAAAATCTAATTAACTTTATGAAAAGCTATGAAAAAAGATCCTAAATATTACGAACCAAAAGAAGAAAAGCTAAATGTTTTTACTCATGGTATTGGTCTCGCATTAAGTATTATCGCCTTTTTTTTGCTCATTAGTTATGCCAACGACAGAGGATCAGTTTGGCACGTGAGCAGTTTTGCTATTTTCGGCGCCAGCTTAATCGTACTTTATTCTGCCTCAACAGCCTATCATTATGTGAAAAATCCTACCCTCAGAACAAAATTGAATATTCTCGATCATGCCGCGATCTACGTTCTGATTGCAGGTACATACACCCCTTTTTGTTTAACAGTACTCCCAAAAGGAATTGGATGGACAATGTTTATTATTTCTTGGACGATTGCCTTAGTTGGAATTGTTTTTAAACTTTTCTATACCGGGAAATACGATAAAATCTCAACAATTGCCTATGTATTAATGGGTTGGATTGTCATTTTTGCCATCAAACCGCTTATAGAAAATTTACCCTTGAAAGGTGTTATCTGGCTTTTCGCAGGAGGGCTGTTCTATACCATCGGTGCGATTTTATACAGTATGAAAGGAATCAGATATAACCATGCCATTTTTCATGTCTTTGTCTTATTGGGAAGCTTTTGTCACTTTATGTCGATCTTTTTTTACGTACTTCCAGAACAATATTAAACATTTTGCTCTTTTTGATGTAATAATCTGGTGAGTTGCATAGAAAGATCCAGTAAGATTATTTTAGCATTTCCATTGCGTTCAATGTGGTAAATAGCATCATTTAAAGCTTCGTTGATACCAAGAATATTGCCGCTATGAACAAAGGGAGCAAACTTTTTGATGTGAAAATTTTTATCTGAAGGCTCATAAAAAACCAGCGAACCGGCTTTGTAATTTTCCATGAGTGCTTGTCTAAAAAACTGCAGACAATAGAGTAGAAATCTTTTTTGGGTTTCTCTTCCCGTTTTGGCTATTTCGTCACTCCAACTTATGAGGTCTTGAATAACTGTGGCATTTCCTTTGGCTTTAAACGCAGTTCGAACCCAAAAAATAAACCAGTTTTCGAACGTGATGTCGTTTGCATCGTTGTGCAAAATATGAATGGCATTATTGTAATTGCCATTAGAGCGGTTAGCAATTTTTGCCGCTAAAATTTCGTCCACACCTTCCTTTTGGACCAAGGCTTGCTGAATATCAAAATCGCTTAAAGCTCTAAAATGAAGCAACTGACACCTTGATCTGATTGTGTTTATGATCTGCTCCTCTTCTTCAGCAATCAATATAAATAAAGTATCTTTTGGAGGTTCTTCAATCAGTTTCAATAATTTATTGGAAGCTGTAGCATTCATTTTTTCAGCCATCCAGATAATGACAACCTTATAACCTCCCTCAAAAGATTTTAGAGATAATTTTTTTACAATACTTTCAGCCTCATCCACACCAATCTGACCTTGCTTATTTTCAATTCCCAAAGACTGATACCAATTAAACAAAGTTCCATAGGGCGATTGTAAGACAAAATTTCTCCATTCTTCCAAAAAAAGATCACTTATAGGATGATCCTTCACTTTCTCGGTTTTGTTTACAGGAAAAACAAAATGGAGATCAGGATGCACAAGTTTATCAAATTTAACATGACAAGCGTGAGAGGAAGCACCCTCTTTTTGAGCTTTTTCATTACATAAAACATAACGTGCATAGGCAATGGCCAGCGGTAATGCACCACTTCCAGAAGGGGCTATAAATAATTGTGCATGAGGAATTCTCCCATTTTCTACTGATTGTATCAAATGGTTCTTAATATTCTGTTGCCCTATGATGTCTTGAAAAAGCATGCTGCAAAATAAAGAAAAACAAGGCAAAATTAAGTATCCTGTACATATTTATAAAAATTTACAGGTTGAAATGATTGGATAAAAAACTGTACTTTTGCCGAAAATCAAAATAATTCAATCTCGCTTTTAACATTTGAGGAATGGTCATCATCACACTACAACGAAATAAATGTATCGGATGTAATTATTGTGTAGAATTGGCGCCTAAACAATTTCAAATGTCTAAGAAAGATGGAAAGTCGGTTTTGTTACACGCTCAGGAAAAAAAAGGGTTTCACACCCTAAAATCTCCTGATCATTCTATTTACGAAGATAATATCAAAGCCAAGGAAGCTTGTCCGGTAAAAATCATCAGTGTGAAACTAACCTAAGCACATCTCTTTAGGTGAGATTGAGTATATTTACCTATAATTTTAGAAAAAGCCCACAGGGTTTTTTACCTTAGCAAAAAATTGAAATTATATGAGCTGTACATCATGCTCTTCTACTATAAACGGCATACCAAAGGGATGCAAGAGTAACGGAAGCTGTAATTCTGGGAATTGTGGTAAAATGACGGTAGTCGACTGGCTATCAAACATGACCCTTCCTTCGAATCAAGAAAAGTTTGACATTTTTGAAGTAAGATTCAAAAACGGACGTAAAGCGTTTTATAGAAATGCTGACAATATTCCCATTCAAATGGGAGATATAATTGCTGTAGAAGGTAGTCCGGGCCACGACATCGGAGTAGTTTCGCTTTCGGGTGAATTGGTTAAGCTTCAGATGAAGAAAAAAGGGGTCGAACAAAAGTCAAAGGAAATATTAAAAATTTATCGAAAGGCATCTCAACGCGACATCGACATTTGGATTGAAGCAAGAGATAAGGAATTGGATGTTCAAAAAAAGTCGAGACTTATTGTTGACAGATTAGGTCTTTCTATGAAACTCTCGGATATCGAATTTCAAGGAGATGGCACCAAAGCTACCTTTTATTATACGGCAGATGACCGTGTCGATTTTAGACAATTGATACGAGAATTGGCCAGTACTTTCGGGATCAGAATAGAAATGAAACAAGTCGGTTTAAGGCAGGAAGCGGCACGTTTGGGAGGTATAGGTAGTTGTGGACGAGAGCTTTGCTGCTCAACCTGGCTCAGTGATTTTAGATCTGTGAGCACTTCTGCAGCGCGTTACCAACAATTATCGCTAAATCCTCTAAAATTGGCGGGACAATGCGGAAAATTAAAATGCTGCCTAAACTATGAGTTAGATTCTTATTTAGATGCATTGTCAGATTTCCCTAACACAGAACTCAAATTGTTTACAGAAAAAGGAAGGGCTTCTTTTCAAAAAATGGATATATTCCAACGATTGTTATGGTATGCCTATGATGACAACCCTATTCAGTGGCATAAACTAACGGTTGATCAGGCAAACGAAGTAATTTCCCAGAACAAAAAGAAAATAAACCCACCCAATCTTGAGGATTTTTCTCTTGAGTTAGAAAATGTTAATGAAGAGCAAAAACTTTTTATTGACAATGTTGGGCAGGATAGCATTACGCGTTTTGACAAGCCTAAAAGAAAAAAATTTAAGCGAAAAAATAACAAGCAAAAACGTCCACAAAATAAAAATCAAAAAAAATAACATGTCGGTGACAAGTATTTCTCCGTTAAAAGGCACTTTTGTAGTTCTTGTTTTGTCTTTTTTATTCTTTTCTTGTGAAAAGAATTTAGTTTTTGATCAATTTCAAAAAGTTGATCAAAACAAATGGCAAAAAGATTCTGTTTTTAATTTTGTTTACGACGCACAAGACACATTGAGCAAGAACAATATTTATGTGAATTTGCGAAATAACAAATCATATGAATACAGTAATTTGTTCTTAATAGTCGGTATTGATTTTCCAAATAACTATCAAATTATTGATACTTTGGAATACGAAATGACCACCCCAGAAGGCAGATTTCTCGGGACTGGCATTTCTGATGTCCTAGAAAACAAACTGGAGTATAAAACAAATGTAAATTTTCCCGTTTCGGGAAAGTACACGATTCATGTGCAACATGCGATGCGTAAAAGTCAAGAAATTGAGGGTTTGGCCTTTCTAAACGGAGTAACGGATGTGGGCATTAAAATTGAAAAAATAGAGTAAAACATGGCAAAAAGCAAGAAAAAATCTTCTCCTTCAAAATATACAAAATGGTTATGGCGCCTTTTTCTAGGCGGACTTATCTTTGGAGTTTTAATGTTCGCTTTTGCGTCATTGGGTTTGTTTGGAAAATTACCAACCTTTGAAGAGCTCGAAAATCCTGAAAATAACCTTGCTACAGAGGTTATCTCTATTGACGGGAAAACTTTGGGTAAATATTATAGGGAAAACAGAACACCAGTTAAATTTACCGAACTCCCTCAAAATCTAATCGATGCATTGGTATCGACCGAAGATGAACGTTTTTACGATCATTCAGGAATTGATGCCAAAGGTACGGCCAGAGCAGCATTAACTTTGGGAAAAGATGGTGGAGCTAGTACGATTACCCAGCAATTAGCAAAAATGCTATTTACAAAAACGGCATCAGGAAATATTGTAAAGCGATTGGTTCAAAAAATAAAAGAGTGGGTAATAGCTATCCGATTAGAAAAGCAATACACTAAAAATGAGATCATTACTATGTATTTTAACAAGTATGATTTCGGACATAATGCCGTAGGAATTCGTTCTGCGGCAAGAATTTATTTTGGTAAAGAACCCAAAGAACTCAACATGGAAGAATCAGCTATGTTAGTGGGAATGCTAAAAAATTCTTCTTTGTACAATCCTATTCGCAGATCAGATATGGTTAAAGACAGAAGAAATGTAGTTTTCAATCAGCTTTATAGAAATGATTTTATAGATGAACACCAAAGAGATTCTTTAAAAACACTACCCTTAAAATTGGATATCAATCTGGAAGGGCATAGTGATGGAACTGCCACTTATTTTAGAGAATATTTACGAGATTTTATGAAATCTTGGATCGAGGAGCATCCAAAACCAGACGGATCAAGCTATAATATTTATAGGGACGGATTAAAAATTTATGTCACCCTTGATTCTCGTATGCAGAAATACGCTGAGCAAGCCGTGCAAGAACACATGAGTAACCTTCAAGGTATTTTTAACGAAGTGCAAAAAAAGAACAAGACTGCCCCATTTTATGATATCGATCAAGAAACAGTAAACCTGACCGTAGATCAAGCGATGAGAAGAAGTGAGCGGTGGAGAAAAATGAAAGCTGCAGGAAGTTCTAAAGAAGATATATTGGCATCCTTCGATTTACCGACAGAGATGAATATCTTTTCTTGGCAAGGTCAGATCGACACAGTTATGACACCAAGAGATTCAATTCTATATTACAAAAAGTTTTTACAAACCGGCCTTTTATCGATGGATACAGAAACCGGACATGTAAAGGCCTGGGTAGGAGGCACAAATTACAAACACTTTCAATACGATCATGTAAAACAAGGAAAAAGGCAAGTAGGTTCTACCTTTAAGCCATTTGTATATGCTACTGCGATTAATCAATTAAGGATATCTCCTTGTGAAGAATTTCCGAATACACCCTATACTATACCTGCCGGAAAATATGGCTTATTAGAAGATTGGACCCCGAAAAATTCGAGTGGAAAGTACGGTGGAATGCTAAATTTAAAAGATGCCTTGGCTAACTCTGTTAATGTGGTTACCGCAAATTTAATGGATCAAGTTACCCCGAGTAATGTGGTACAATTGGCCAAAAGTTTGGGAGTAAGTTCAGAAATACCGGAAGTTCCTTCTATAGCCCTAGGTTCTGTAGACCTTAGTTTATACGAAATTTTGGCGGCGCTCAATACCTTTGCTAACAAAGGAATGTATATCAAACCTTTGATGATCTTGCGAATTGAAGATAAGAACGGAACTGTTTTAGATGATTTTTATCCCGAAACAAAAGAAGTGATGAGCGAAGAAATTGCCTATACCATTATCAATTTGTTAGAAGGTGTAACAGAGAGCGGTTCTGGTGTCAGATTGCGAACGCAAGGAGCAAAATATCCCAATAATGTGGCAACAGGGTATCCCTATAAATTTACCAATCCGATTGCAGGAAAAACAGGAACAACTCAAAATCAATCTGACGGTTGGTTTATAGGTATGGTTCCTAATTTATCTACTGGTGTTTGGGTAGGTGCAGAAGACAGGTCAGTTCATTTTCCCGATCTTGGAAGAGGACAAGGCGCCTCAATGGCATTACCTATTTGGGCTTTGTATATGAAGAAATGTTATGGCGATAAAAGTTTAGATGTGAGCAAGGAGAAATTTGAAAAACCCGAGGAATTGACAATTTCAGTAGACTGCAAGAGCTATAAAAAAGATTTAGAAGAAAGTGAAACCGGAATAGAAGGAGAGATAGATTTTTAACATGCAATACATTTGGCAACCAACAACTGAAATCATTCAGCAAAGCAACATCGGCAAGATGATGCAAAGTGAAGGTTTGTCTAACTATGAGGAATTTTGGCGATGGTCTGTTGAACAAAAATCAGATTTCTGGAAAAAGACGATTAAAACACTTCAAATACCTTTTAAAAAACCGTATAGCGAAATTCTAGATATTTCTAAAGGCATTCACGATCCATCTTGGTTAGTGGGAGCCGAAATGAATATTGCTGATGCTTGCTTTCAAAATGATCCTGAGCATATTTCCATCATTACGCTAAATAACAAGGGAGAGATTGAGAAGATTAGTCAGCGTGAGTTATTGGAACTTACAGCTCAAATTTCAAACGGTCTTACAGAATTAGGAGTGAAAAAAGGAGATATCATTGCAATTGATATGCCGATGACACATTTGAGTGTGGCTATTTATCTCGCAGGAATCAAAGGTGGATTTACTGTTGCTACCATAGCCGATAGTTTTACGCCAAAAGAAATTGCTGTACGCTTGAAAATCACCAAAGCTAAAATTGTTTTTACACAAGACTATATCTCCCGATCAGAAAAATTAATCCCTCTTTATGCTAAAATAATCGAGGCCGATGCACCAAAAGCAATTGTGGTTCAAAGTAAGTCTGAAACGCCGGTAAGTTTGCGGTCGCAGGATCTATATTTACATGACTTTCTTTCAAAGAATAAGAATTTTGAAAGTGTCACATGTAAACCTGATGATCCTACTAATATTCTTTTTTCAAGTGGAACTACCGGAGAACCAAAAGCAATTCCATGGACACATCTGACACCGATAAAAGCCGCATCTGACGGATATTATCATCAGAATATTCAAGCGGGTGATGTGGTTAGTTGGCCTACAAATTTAGGTTGGATGATGGGACCTTGGCTCGTTTTTGCCACATTGATCAACAAAGCGAGTATCGCCCTTTATCCGGGTGCCCCAATGGAAAAAGGTTTTGGTGAATTTGTAGAAAAGACCAAAGTGACTATGCTTGGCGTAGTACCCAGTATAGTGAGACACTGGAAAAGTAGCGGAGTAATGGAAGGCTATAATTGGAACTCGATCAAATGCTTCAGCTCAACCGGCGAAGCGTCTAATCCTGATGAAATGACCTATTTAATGAAATTAGCAGGAGATAAACCGGTCATTGAGTATTGCGGTGGGACAGAAATTGGTGGAGGTTATGTAACCTCTACAGTTGTACAAGAAAATATTCCTAGCACATTTTCTACCCAAGCATTAGGTACAGAATTTGTACTTCTTAATGAAAAAAATGAACGAACCCGAAAAGGTGAAGTATTTATTATACCTCCTGCAATTGGACTTTCGAATTCATTGCTCAATAAAAATAATTTTGATGTTTATTATAAAGGAACTCCGAATTATCAGGGTAAAAGTACAAGACGCCATGGAGATGAGTTGGAACTTTTAGAGAATGGTTATTACCGAGCCCATGGCCGGGTAGATGACGCGATGAATTTAGGGGGAATCAAGGTAAGTTCTGTTCAGATCGAGGAAGTGATCAATACCTTAGACTTCGTGAAAGAAAGTGCGGCAATAGCTATTTCGCCAGAAAATGGAGGTCCCAGTGAATTGGTTGTGTTTTTTGTTCCAACCTATACCATACATGACTCAAGTGAAATGGTTTTAAACGCCAATAAGAAGATAAGCACTGAGCTTAACCCCTTGTTTAAGGTCAAAGAAATGATCGCATTAGAACATTTGCCCAGAACAGCGTCAGGGAAGATCATGAGAAGAATTTTAAGAGATCAAATCCAGTATTAAATTGAAAAAAAGGAGATGAAAATTATTTCTTATAATGTTAACGGTATTAGAGCCGCAATGAACAAAGGATTGACAAAGTGGTTACAGGCAGCCAACCCGGACGTTTTGTGTTTGCAAGAAATAAAGGCACACAAAGACCAGGTAGAATTTGAAGCTTTTGAACAATTAGGTTACCATCACCACTTTTGGTATTCTGCGCAAAAAAAGGGATATAGTGGTGTAGCCGTACTCTCTAAAATTGAGCCGAAAAACGTAGCTTTTGGCACTGGGATAGACACCATGGATATAGAAGGCAGGAACCTCAGGTTGGACTTTGACAAATTTTCTGTCATGAGCTTATACCTCCCATCAGGAACAAATGATGACCGCCTGGATTTTAAATTGAACTATATGGCAGAATTTCAGCATTATATAGATCAACTTAAATTAGAAATCCCCAACTTATTAATTTGTGGAGATTACAACATCTGTCATGAAGAAATTGACATTCACAACCCTGTTGCCAATAAAAATACATCCGGTTTTTTACCTGTTGAGAGAAAATGGATCGGAGAGTTTATAGACAGGGGTTTTATAGATACTTTTCGTCATTTCAATAAAGAACCACATCAATATTCTTGGTGGAGCTATAGGGCTAATGCCAGGAATAATAATAAAGGATGGCGGATTGATTATTGTATGGCTAGTGAGCCTATGAAAAATTATGTAAACAGAGCCTTTATTTTACCAGAAGCAAAACATAGCGACCACTGCCCTATTGGCGTAGAATTAAGCTTTTAGTCAGGAAGTTTTGTTGGCCAATTGTCCGCATGCCGCATCAATGTCCTGACCGCGACTTCTTCTGATTTTCACCGTGATATTATGTTTTTCCAATTCGCGAACATACTGATCTATCACCTCAGGATCAGCTTGTTCAAAACCGTCTTCCTCAATAGCATTATATTCAATCAAATTCACCTTAGACGGAACTTTTTTGCAATAGGCAATAAGGGCATCTATATCCTTTTGTTTATCGTTCACCCCTTTCCAAACCACATATTCGAAAGTAATTTTCTTTTTCGTTTTTTGGTACCAATATTGCAATGCCTCAAGTAATTCTAACAGGTTGGAAGAATCGTTGATCGGCATCATGGAAGATCGCACCTCATCAATAGCAGAATGCAATGAAACCGCCAATTTAAATTTCACCTCGTCATCGGCTAATTTTTTAATCATCTTCGGCAATCCGACCGTAGACAAGGTAATTCTTGAAGGCGACATACCCAATCCTTCCGGAGAGGTGATTTTATTAATCGCTTCAATTACGTTACTATAGTTCAGCAGAGGTTCCCCCATTCCCATAAAAACAATATTGCTCAATTTATGGTTATGGTAATGCCAACTTTGTTGATCGATGGCATGAACTTGATCGTAAATTTCGTCGGGGTTTAGATTTCTCATTTTTTTTAAACGTGCGGTTGCACAAAATGAGCAATTCAAACTGCAACCTACCTGACTGGAAACGCAAGCTGTGGTTCTTTTTTCAGTAGGGATTAAAACAGATTCTACGATTAGGTTATCATGTAATTTAATGGCATTCTTAATGGTACCATCGCTTGATCTTTGCATCTGGTCAACCTTGATATGGTTGATAACAAAGTTCTCTTCAAGCATAGCCCGAGTTTCTTTGGAAAGATTTGTCATTTCCTCAAAGGAATGTGCTCCTTTTTGCCAGAGCCATTCATACACCTGATTGCCACGGAAGGCTTGATCATTATGCTCAATAAAAAAATTTCGCAATTGATCTTTGGTAAGCGCCCTTATGTCTGTTCTACTTTTCATCAAATAAAAAAGCGCCCATTTAAAAGGACGCTTTTTATTTTTTTATCCTTAGATAATTAACATGGCGTCGCCATAAGAATAGAAACGATAATTTTCTTTTACTGCTTCTTTATAGGCCTTCTTTAATAGGTCATGACCCGCAAAAGCCGAAGTCATCATCATCAAAGTTGATTTTGGAGTATGGAAATTCGTAATCATTGCATTAGCAACGCTAAAATCATAAGGAGGAAAAATAAATTTATTTGTCCATCCCTCAAAAGGTTTTAAATGATGATTCGCAGAAACCGAACTTTCCATGGCGCGCATTACAGTAGTTCCTACAGCACAAACTCTTCTATTATTGTCTTTGGCAGCATTTACCATGTCTGCAGTTATCTTTGGAATTGAAAACTCTTCAGAATCCATTTTGTGTTTAGAAAGATCTTCAACTTCAACTGGATTAAATGTACCCAAACCAACATGTAAGGTTATTTCTGATAAATCGATTCCTTTGATTTCAAGTCTTTTTAATAAATGTTTTGAGAAATGCAATCCGGCAGTAGGTGCTGCAACAGCCCCTTCATGTTTTGCAAAAATAGTCTGGTACCGCTCCTCGTCCGATTCTTCAACAGATCTTTTGATATATTTTGGCAATGGAGTTTCTCCCATTTCCTTTAATTTTTTCCTAAACTCTTCATAAGTACCGTCGTAAAGAAAACGCAAAGTTCGACCTCTTGAAGTAGTATTATCAATAACCTCAGCCACTAGCCCACTGTCATCTCCAAAAAATAATTTATTTCCTATTCTTATTTTTCTCGCAGGATCAACCAATACATCCCATAATCTACTTTCCGCATTCAATTCTCTCAATAAAAATACTTCGATACGGGCTCCGGTTTTTTCCTTATTTCCATATAATCTTGCAGGAAAAACTTTTGTATTATTGAATATCATGATATCACCTTCATCAAAATATTCAACAAGGTCTTTAAAAATTTTGTGCTCAATAGTTTGCTTTTTCCTGTCTAGCACCATTAGTCTGGATTCATCTCTTTCGGTTGCAGGATATTCAGCCAAAAGTTCAGGCGGAAGATTATAGTTAAAGTGGGATAATTTCATTTAGTCGTGTTTTATATTTTTTTAGCGTGGGCAAATATACAACCTCAACACATGCCTTGTCAAGTAAATCAACATTTAAATTCCTTTTTCTGTCATAAGTCTTACTATTGAGTTATTTGGTATATTTACCCAAAATTTCAAAATGTCAAAAAAAGTAACTCCTTATAAGAACTCTACACTTGGAAAAAAAGAGCAAGTAAGGGAAATGTTTGACAATGTCTCAGGCAATTACGATTTTTTAAACCGCCTGTTTACAATGGGAATTGATCAGGGTTGGAGAAAAAAGGTGGTTAAGCTCGCAACACAAAACCAAGCAAAAAAAGCATTAGATGTTGCCACAGGAACAGGAGATTTAGCTGTGATGCTGGCCGAAGCAGGAGTACCTGAGGTAATTGGGTTAGACCTTTCTCCCGGGATGTTGGCTTTAGGCAAAGAAAAAGTAAGTCAGAAAAAGTTAGATGATAAAATAAAAATGGTGATCGGTGATTCAGAAAATTTACCTTTTGAAGACAATACTTTCGATGCCATTACCGTTGGATTTGGTGTGAGGAATTTTGAAAATTTGGAAAAAGGTCTGGGAGAGATCTTAAGGGTGTTAAAACCCAAAGGAACTTTAGTGGTTTTGGAGACTTCACAACCATCTAAAACACCATTCAAGCAGGGTTATCAATTATACGGAAAGTATGTCATCCCTACTTTAGGTAAACTATTCTCCAAAGACAAAAGTGCATACAATTATTTACCTGAATCTGCGGCTGCATTTCCCTATGGAAT
Source organism: uncultured Flavobacteriaceae bacterium (assembly GCA_964631875.1). GTDB lineage: Bacteria > Bacteroidota > Bacteroidia > Flavobacteriales > Flavobacteriaceae > Namhaeicola. The sequence goes on along the minus strand of CAZWAN010000020.1, from coordinate 4,998 downwards.
CGTATTTTGTGATATTCTTAAAAAAGTTGGATTTACATCAGCAATAGATTTACCTCAGCATCAGGGAATTGCGACCATATATGAAGCTACAAAATAAAAAAATGAAGAAGTTATTTGGGATTTTGGGTTTACTCCTATTGATACAGAATACTTATGCACAAAAAGAACGCATCTTAAATTTACAGACCTTTGATGAGCGTAAATTGCATTTTGGTTATTATTTGGGAATGAATTACAACAGTTATAAGATAAATTACCTGGCTGAAGATGATGCCAGTATTGTTGTTCCTCCAACTAAAAGCGAGTTTTTTGTGGATATCAAAGAATCGGTTGGTTTTAATCTTGGATTTGTGGTGGATTATAGATTACACAAGAATATAAACTTGAGATTTGAACCGGGATTAATGAGTAACTCAAAAGAACTCACTTTTTACAATGAAGCCTATTTGGAATATCCTGCTTATGATGGCACTACCAATCCGGTGAGGAAAATATCGAGTACTTTTTTACACTTACCCCTATTACTTAAATTTAGTACCGATAGGTTAGATAATGTAAGACCTTATGTCATCGGTGGTGTTTCTTATGATTACAATTTTTCCAGTAATGAAAAGAATAAAGATGATAATTTTGCGGGTGAATTCAGAACTACCACGAATAATTTTATGTATGAAGTGGGTATAGGTATGGATTTTTATTTTTACTTCTTTAAGTTCTCTCCATCTATCAGAGGCGTTTTTGCCATCAATAATGAATT
>CAZWAN010000020.1:0-4141 GCA_964631875.1 uncultured Flavobacteriaceae bacterium | reverse complement strand
CCCATAGACTTTTTTGGAACCAGAGGAATTTACCTCAACCTTACTTTTGAATAGACTACACCAGTTTTTTTGATCTAAAAAAGTAGTCCAAAGTCATTAAAAGGCTGGAAATAAACATGGTTAAAGCCAACAGTCTTGAGCGAAAAATTTGGTTTACAAATAAATTGAGTTGATCAGTGCTAGATTTTTCGATGAGCTTTTGAAAATACAAACCAAAAGTTGAAGGATTACTTTCGCTTGTTGTGATGGCCAAAATCAACAGTACGAATACTGTGATAGTAATAATGATCCAGCTTCTTTTGTTAATTAGCGGTTTATAAATCAAAGAAACCGGTTGAACTTTGCGCATAACACTATCTGTAAAGCTGTCTGAAGGATATTCTAAAGCATATTTTTTGAATAGTGATGTCATGGCCAATTCTTCCTTTTCTTCAATGGCCCGAATTTGCTTCATTACGGCATCTGAAAAGTTTGATTCCGGCTTTTCTAGGCTCAATCCGTTTTTGATTATGTCATCTAGTTCATCCATCTATACAATCGATTTCATTTCATCCTTTAATATGTCTTTTAAGCTTTCTTGTAGTTTTTTTCTTACCCTAAAAAGTTTTGTCTTCACATTGGAATTGCTCAACCCTGTAATCTCCTCTATTTCTTCGACAGAACTTTCATTTAGGTAAAACAGAGTAACCAAAAAAGCATCTATTTCCGGAAGTTTGTCAATGGCTTTTTGAACATATAACTTTTGTTCTTCTAGTTTTAAAATATTGATAGGATCGTTGGCCTGCGAATCTTCAGCAATTTTAAAACTTACACTATTTAAATCCGTAAAATCTAACTTCTTTTTTCTTAAAAAGGAAATACAATTTCTATAGACTATCGAATAAAGCCAGGTCGAAAATTTAGAATCACCTTTAAATGTGTTCAATTTTTGATAGGCTTTTACAAAACTATCTTGAGATAATTCTTCTGCATCTTCCCTATTCTTTACCAATTTTAAAGCCAGCGTAAATGCCATATTCTTATATGCATTCACTAAAAAGGAAAAAGCTTCCGGTTCTCCGGCAAGGACTTTATCTATATAAAATTGTTCTTTGGACTCCATTCAGTTAGTATGACGCAAACTATAATTAAAGGGTTACAATTTTTAGAAAATATTATTTTTTGTAACCTCAGTAAAGAACCGGGCGTCATAAAGGTATAACAAAACAAAACAAATTTATGGCAGCAGAAATTTTAATACCCGCAATTGTCTTCGCATCAATCTTTGGCGTTTTTTACGTCTTTATAAGTGCGAGAAACAAAGAAAGAATGGCTCTGATAGAAAAAGGAGCTGATGCTTCGCTTTTTTCTACCAATACTAGAAGCTATAGTAATGTTACACTAAAGTTCGGAATGTTGGCCGTAGGAATAGGTATAGGTATACTGCTGGGTGCCTTACTCACACAGTACACCACACTTGAAGAACCGGTAGCGTATTTCTCAATGATATTTTTATTTGGTGGTTTAGGCTTGATTTTAAATTATATGATTGAAAAGAAAAACAACCCTGAAAAATAATTAAAATGGGTGGTTCAAATAGAGCCACCCATTTTTTATCCAATCAATTCTATAACGGAAAATTCTTTAGGAAAAATAATGATGTTATCGCCTTTCTTGAATTTTTTAAAGTTATATTTTTCTCCGTCAATTTCTACTTCTTTAATCTTGAAAGGCAGATTGACAAATTTCATTTCGAAAGTACTATAACTAGTTATAAATTTACCTGCTTTAAACTGTTGTATTGCCAATGATTTATCTTTTCCAATCAAGGTGAAATTGCGCAGGCTAAATCGACCTTTGATATAATCATAGCCATCTTCATTATCTTCATACAACTGCGATTTTTCTATACCCTTTTTGTAGTATATATCCAAAAATACTTGTTCAATTATCTTTTCTCCCACAAATTGTTGAATGGGATATTTCGGAATAATGGCACCTTCTTTAACAAATACTGGCATCGTATCTAAATCGGCATCTACCCATAATTCTTGCCCGCCTTCCATAATTTCTTCTGTCCATAAATTATACCAATTTCCATAAGGGAAATACATTCTCCTTCCTTTGGCATTTGGTTCTGTAATAGGACAAACCAATATTTTTTCACCTATGACAAACTCGTCATTTCGGTAATGTGTATGTATGTCCTCTTGATCATAAAGTACAAGCGATTTGATCATAGGAATTCCTTCATTCGCATAGCGCCAGAAAGAGGTATAGATATAGGGCAAAAGTTGGTACCTCAACTCAATGAATTTTTTGACAATGAGTTCAACATTTTTACCGAAAGACCATGGTTCTTGATTTCCGTGATCACCTGAAGAATGCGTTCTAAAAAAAGGATGAAAAGCACCGAGTTGAATCCAACGAGCATACAATTCTCCGTTGGGTTGCTCGGCAAAACCACCTATATCAGATCCTACGAATGAATAACCCGACATGGCCAATCGCTGAACCTGAATATTTGCGATGGATAAATGCTCCCAGGTAGCCACATTATCGCCCGTCCAGGTTGAGGTATAGCGCTGTGTCCCAGAGTATGCAGCTCTTGTGATGACGAATGGTCTTTTGGGGTAAGAGAATTTTTTTAAACCTTGGTAAGTGGCTCTTGCCATTTGCATGCCATATATATTATGTGCTTTTCTGTGACTACATGGGTTCCCATCATAATCATGTCGCACATCATTTGGGAAAGTCTTTCCGGGTACCTCCATTACGGCCGGTTCATTCATGTCGTTCCAAACACCCTTTATCCCGATATCTTCGATCAATTCTTTGAACAAACCAGACCACCATTCACGCACCTCAGGATTTGTAAAATCCGGAAAATAGCATTCTCCGGGCCAAACTTTTCCTTTCATGTACGGACCATCAGCTCTTTTACAGAAATAATCGTTTTGTAACGCTTCTTGAAAAACAGAATAGTTTTTATCAATTTTAATTCCAGGATCGATAATGGCAATGGTTTTAAATCCTTTGTCGGACAATTCGCTCACCATTCTTTTAGGATCCGGAAAGTACTCCCTATTCCAGGTAAAGCACCTGAAACCATCCATATAATCAATGTCTAAATATATGGCATCGCACGGAATCTCAAGTTCTCGAAATTTATTGGTGATCTCTTTCACTTGCGATTCAGGATAATAACTCCATTTACATTGGTGATATCCCAAACTCCAAAGGGGCGGCAACTGATGGGGTTTCCCAGTTAAATCTGTGTAATTTGCTACTACCTCAGACATTTCAGGACCATAGATAAAGTAATAATTCATTTCTCCACCTTGGGCCCAAAAACTGGTAATATTTCTTCGTTCATGACAAAAGTCGAAAAACGTTCTAAAGCTGTTATCGAAAAAGATTCCATAGGCCTTATTTCCGTTTAATCCCATATAAAATGGAATGGCTTTGTAGATTGGATCAGTATCTTTGCCATATGCATAGGAATCTGTTACCCAGTTTTCAAACCTTTTTCCTTTTAGGTTAATATGAACAGGTTTATCTCCTAATCCATAATAACTCTCTCCGTCATGCGAACTCTTCGACATTTTGACGATATTTCCTCCATAATCATAACTCTCCTCCCAATGAAAACCCAATTCATCTTCACAGAGCACAAAATCATCTTTATCTAAAATAGTAATCCGTAAATTTTCTTTTCCAACTTTGCATACAAGCTTTGAAGTAACAACTCTGTAATGATCATTTTCTTCTGTTACTTCTAAAAAATTGTAACCTCTACTGGCATATCTGGTAATGGCGTAAGAAAAATCGTTTTCAAATATACCGGAAGTACAATAGCGAAATCTGAGTACACTATCTCGTTGCACGGTAAGTTGTAATATCACCCCATTTTCACAAGTAAAATTAAGTGTATCAACAACCTTTTGATAATCAATTATTTTAGAGGGATATAGATTTCCTTTATTTTCTAGTTCAGTATTTGTAATCATTTTCTGATATTCAACAATGAATGCAAACCTATCAAAATTGAAGAATTATTGATGGAAATAAAATGAAAAAATTAAGGTTAATTTTTACAAATCTTTCAAATAAACGATTTTTTAAATTATAATTTTGATTATCAGAGCTTTAATGAGAAATA
>CAZWAN010000019.1:0-35210 GCA_964631875.1 uncultured Flavobacteriaceae bacterium | reverse complement strand
AAATAGGTGACCTGAATGACATGATAATTCAGGGTAAGGTTTTACAAGCTTTTGATACATATTACCACGATGAGGTGTGCATTGAATTAAATTCGAAAGAGATTATCGAGGGTAAAAATGAAAATAGAGTTTATAAAGAGCAGTTCTTAAGCGGTATTTCAGAATGGCACAGTGCGCAGCCGTTGAAAGTTTCTATAGGTGAAGGCATAACGATGGTTGAATGGTTGTATAGTTTTACGGATAGAATGACGGGAAATAAGAAAGTAATGCACGTGGCTGTTCAAGAATGGAAAGATGGAAAAATTATTAAAGAAAAATTATATTATAACCCTTAAACAAATAGTAAAATGAGAAAATTAGTTTTAAATTCAGTAATAGCCTTTTTGGCGATTGGTATGATTTCTTTTACCGGCATTCGAAATGAGGTAAAAACAGTTAAAACCGACAAAAGTAAAATCACCTGGAAAGGTTATAAAATGACCGGTTCTCACTATGGTTCTGTAAACATTCAATCGGGAAAGTTAATTTTTGAAAATGACGCTTTGGTTGGTGGTGAATTTGTAGCAGATTTAACCTCAATTACAAGTGAAGATCTTCAAGGAGAATATAAAGGAAAACTGGAAGGACATTTGAAATCGGATGATTTTTTTGGAGTTGAACAATTTCCAACTGCACAATTGATATTTACAAAGGTAAAAGCGGTGGGTAAAAACTCTTACGAGGTAACTGGAGATCTAACAGTAAAAGGTATTACAAAATCAGTAACATTTGATATGGCTATTTATGGCAGCAAGGCAAATGCTACAGTGAAGATAGATAGATCTGCTTATAACGTAAAGTATGGTTCTGCAAGTTTCTTTGATGATTTAAAGGACAAAGTCATCTATGATGAATTTGATTTAGTTGTAGATCTGGAGTTCTAAGAAACACTTTAATTTTAGATAGATATTATACTTAGATTTGAAGTCACGTAAATTTTACGTGACTTTTTTATTTATTCCCCAACCATGATTTTCTCCGATTTAATATATTGTCATCTTTTGTGTCTATTAATTTGGTTGAGTAACTTGGATCATTTGTCAGTAAAACCTCCGTTTCATTTCTTTTGCCAAATCGTTCAAAGACGATAGATAAATTGTCTTGGGGTTTACACTTGTATCGCTCAAAAAAATCTTTGAATGTGTTGCTATTATTGATGGAGATTAAAATATCGCCTTTTGTCAATCCTGAATTATAAAAGGGGCTGTTTTTTAAGGGATAGGAAGAAATAATGAGCTTGCTGTTCTCCCAACTGAGGTCGGCCCCAAAAAATGGTTTCTCGCTATTTTGGGATAATTCTACCCCTACATATTGAAATAACTTTTGATAATCGGGCATTTGACTTTGATAAATGTACTCTTGAAAGAAAGATTTACCAAAATCTTTATTAGTGTATTCGCATAATGTTGCTTCTAAATCGGCTACTTTGTACGGTATTTCTTTTTTCCCATATTTTTGGTAGATAAGAGACATATAATCGTCTAAATTCTTTTCTTTAAATGTTTCTCTCAGTGTGAGATCCAATGCTAAACCCAAGACACTTCCATAAGAATAATAAGAAATATACGTATTGTCTTTGCTTGTTGGATCTAAAAAAGTGGCGGCATCAACAAAAGGAGCCTGATAACTCATTTCTATAGGATTAAAGACATTTCTACCGGGAGCATTCCAAACATAATTGAATGTTCTGGACAAATCTGCCACATATTCATCCTCAGAAATAACCCCGGCTCTACATAAAATTAAATTGGTATAATATGTTGTAAATCCTTCGGCAAACCATAGTTCACCGCTCATATTTGCGTCTTCGTAGTTAAAAGGTTCCAGGGATTTTGGCCTAATTCTCTCCACATTCCAAGCGTGAAAGAATTCATGAGCCACTGTGCCAATATTATTTTTCATACCTCCATCGCTTAGACCTTCTTTGTCAGTCAGTATGGTTGAATTCCTGTGCTCCATTCCATCACCGGAAACGTGAGGCAAATAGCATGCGAGAAAATAATATTCTCCAAAATCAAAGTCGGGTAATTCACCAAAAACAAGTTTTTCCTGCTCCACAATTTTTACCACTTGTTCAAAATATTGATCAGTATCTTTTTCCGTACCGTTGTGGTGTAAAATGAAATTAATTTTATAATTCTTCCCGTTTGAATCAGTGAGAATACTTCTAGTGGTAAAGTCACTGATCTCTACAGGACTATCCATAAAATAATCCACGTTTGGTGAAAAATATACATTTTTGGAAATTGGATTTAACTGCGTGGCAATTTTCCAGTTGAGATCTTCCCGAGTGATAAATTCGACTTCTATTGGGTTTGACATTCTGGAAGGTGCGAACATAAATGTGGCAGGAATGTTTAAATGTGCATGACTTTCATCTATCTGGCTAAAAGTTCCATCGGCTCGATCACCAAAAAGAGTATATTGAACATTAATTTTTTTACTCGGATGTATAATATTCCATTGATGTGGATTTGGCCTTTCAATTTTTAGTTTGTTACCATTTTGATCAAAGGCTACAACATGGTATATATTTTTTGCAAATTCATGTATGGCATATCTTCCGGGGGAAGTTCTGCTCATTCTCAATTCAAAAATAGAATCGGTAATTTGGTCAAATTCAATTTCAATATGAGCCTCATGATAAACGGCATTTTCAAATGAAATTTTATATTTTGAAATGGTTTGATTTTGACTGGAACATATAAGTGTACATAAGCATACAAACAGAAAAGCTGATATTTTCATAGGTAGGATTTAAGTATCCAAATGTAGAAAAATATCAGCAGTATCAATTTTTATGTCAATTTGCGCTAACAACCACCTTCCGGTGCCGCCTTTTTCTTCTTTGGAGCAGGTGCAACTTTGATAGGCACCGGTTTTTTCTCAACTTTTTTTTGGGGAACCTCTAATTTTGTTTTGAGGGAGCGCAAAGAATCGAGTGTTTTTTTATAATCTGTTTCGGCTTTTTCTAATGAGTAGTCTCTGACTATGAGGGAATTGCGTTCATTTTTTGTTGAAATGGCAAGTACTTTTGTGTTTTCAAAACCTAATTGATATAAGGTCATCCAAACCGAGACTACTTCTGATGGATTTGTTCCATAAAGAAGGGGCGATTTACCCTGATTATTTATGGTTTTAAGGAAATCGATCACAGTTTCTTCTAAGACATCTTTTAGAGGAATATTTACAGCATTGGGAAGATGACTTTTATTGAATTCATATAAATCTCTTGTATCGACAAGGACAAAGTGCGAGGAGTCTTTATAGAATTCTTGTTGGCCTAGTAAGTATTCCTTTTGTACGGTTTCTTGCAAAGTTTGTTCAGAACTTTTTAAGAAGATATATTTTGGTTTTTTATAGGTGAGTAGGGCAATTATTAAAACCAATAGAAAAATAACGGCTGAAATTGAAATTCTCTTTGTTTTTTCTAACTCTTTCATTTGTTACACATTTTTGATTGAAATGATCCTGTCTATAGCTCAACAGCCTCCTTCTGGCACTGCTTTTTTCTTTTTAGGAGCAGGGCTTACTTTTTTTGGTTGGACAGATGTATTTTTAACGATGGGTTTATTTTCTTTTTCATATACACCAATTCCGAAATACAAGGCTGCGGCCTTTCTAAAGTCATAGAGATCAAAAGCTTCTTTGTTATCAGTCTCAAGTGGGGGAGTGGGGTTAAATATTGTTGAAAACCAATCGTTTAAACCACCCTTTAAAACATATAAATTACTAAAACCTAATCTATTTCCAATTAACCAAGCTTCGTTTGCAATGAAATTATCGTTTGAAAATAATACGATGTCATATATATTTTGATCAAGGTAAGCTAGGTTTTCCTCGTTCAAAAAATTTTCCAAAGGAACGCTAATAGCCCCTGGTAAAGTAAATTTTTCAAACTCAGTCTTTGGACGAACATCAACAAGTATCATTGACGGGTCTTTATTTATCATACGATCTACTAAATGGTCACTTGAAATAAATCGCTCATCACTCAGAACATTTTTCACAAAAAGTTCCGGCGATATCCCATCATTTTTAATATGTTTTGGTAACAGTAACAGACCGAGGGCTAACAAGATTAACACACTTGCCAATAATTGATACCTTCTGGTTAGCAATTTTTTAAATTTATAATCTGTAGACATTCCTTTGACTTTTAATAAATAACCTTTTTAACTTTTGCACGAACCTTATCTGATACATAAAAAGCTGCGACTGCAAATAAAGAAAAACCAAGTATGATAATATAAGGTGAGATTCCAATTGAGTCTACAAGCGTTGGGTTCCCTAAATAAGATTTTGTAATCAGTGGCTCTAAAACGCCATAAAATTCAGAAAAAATGAATATCCCAATCATCAGACCAATGGTAAATACAATGGCATCAATTTTACCTATAGCAACTCCGGTCAAACTCGTTCCCGGGCAATAACCTCCCGATAAGAATCCGATACCCATGATGATACCTCCTACAATAGCTGCCCATAGGTATGTAGGTTGAACGTATAGTTGAGAAATATCTAACCAATTTAGATAATCCATATAGTATAATCCAATGACCGCAACAGCAGCTGCTGTGAAAAATACTTTTAATACGGCAAAGTCATATCCATAATATACACCCACTAATTTGCGCGATGAAGAAAATCCTGAAGCTTCTAAAATATATCCAAAAGCAAATCCGATGAGTATAGCGATTACAAAACTCCATTCAGTTGGAATTAGTCCGTTAGGAATTAATGGTCCCATATTCAAATGTTTTTAAATCCAATTTTTTCTAAATAAATAGGCTACAATAAAGCCACTGCCAAATATGGAAAGCATGGTAATGAAACCACCGGTAGAAAGAACACTTATTCCACTTAAAGCAGCTCCACTTGTACAGCCTCTGGCAATTTGAGCCCCAAAGCCAAAAAGTGTGCCCCCTAAAAGTGCAAAAGCCAGCCTTCTTGAACTTGTTATTTTTGGAGAATGTTCAACTTTTAATTTTAATCTACCGGCAATTGCGCCAGAAATAAAAGCGCCGAATAACATACCAAGTGCTTCAAAAACTAACCAGTTATTCATTGGCGAATCATCACTATCTAGAAATTGAGAATAATATTTATTGCTATGGGCATGTTCTGTTGCGATGACATCTGTGGTGGTTACAACCACGCTTTTCAATGCACCACTTGCCCCAAGCCCTCTTCCGGTAATATAAAATGTAAATATGATCAGTAAACCCAGTAAAAATCCTCCGAAATAAGGGTTCCAATATACTCTTGATTTAAATTGATCTTCTTTTTTCATCTTTTTAATATAAATAACGAGTTAATTGACCTGCTTCAACCATTACCATTCTGAAGATAAGTCCACCAATTAATACCAATACAGCGGGGACAAATACAGGGACTTTACGTCCGAGAACTTCGATTGTTTCCAAAATCGCAGGAATGAATAAGCCCAGAAATACGACAAAGACAAAGAACATCACTGTAAACTCACCGTTCATCAAAATTTCTAAGGCTTCTAATTGAACTGCCGAACCGGCATACATTCCCATGATCATATGAATGATCAAAAATATTTCTATGGAGATAAGTGCCAGATCGATCTTACTAAAAAGGGCTTTTTCTGCATGTGATCTCGACATTAATAAAATTGCTGCTGCTCCGGTTGATAATCCGGAGGTCAGAAATAAAGGCCCCAGAATGGCATTGTTCCACAGAGGTCTGGAGTTAAAGGCTGAGAGCAAGATACCCGTATAAATTCCAAGAATGACGGATAAGGGCAACAAGATAATCGCCATATTCCGCCTGTTGTTTTTGATGTAGGTATCGAATTTTTTTAACCAGTTCCATTTCCATTTTAGCTTTGGGAAAAAATCGGTTACATAACTAAATATCCATAAAAAAGAGAGCGGTGTAATAATTAATAATACCCATGCCCCCCAAGACATTGGAGATTCGATCCGGACGGTAGTATACAATTGCCAAACATATATTTTATGGGTTAAATCATAAAAAAGTGCGATCAAGCCAACCGTTAAAGCAATAGGAGGTATGATCATGGCATATTTAACAACGGCCGGATATTCTTTATCCTTTTTGATAAGTGTAAACAAGGAGGCGAAAAATATAATTCCGGCGGCAAGTCCACCCAGAAATAAATAGAGAGAAATGGGAAAATGCCAGATTTCGAGATTCGGATCTATTTTGGGAATATCTCTACCGCTTATGAAAATTTCTTCTTGCATGAGCTGATTTATTTAATTAAATAATAAACTTGAGGTTTGGTTCCTGCTTCTGGTGCCAATACTTTGTATTTTCTAGTTTCTAAGAGTTTTGATACTTGACTGGTAGGGTCATCCAGATCACCGAAATACATACATTTTGTTGGGCAAACTTCTACACATGCAGGTTGTTCACCTTTTTGTAAGCGGTGGTGACAAAAAGTACATTTATCTACATAACCATCAGGATGTTGGAACCTTGCATCATAGGGGCAGGATTCTATACAGGCCCCGCAACCGATACATTCATTCGGGGTTACCAAAACAATTCCTCCATCGATGATATGACTTGCTCCTGTTGGGCAGCATCTCACACAAGGAGCATTTTCACAATGATTACATCGCTCAGATTTTAATTCTAGTTCAACTTGCGGATAGGCACCGTTTACAGTTTCTGTAATCCAATCCCGGCAATATCCAATTGGAACTTTGTTTTCGGTTTGACAGGCTACAACACAATCACTGCATCCAACACATTTTAATGTGTCTATTACCATTGCGTATCTCATAAAACAGCTACTTTATGTGGATTTTCTTTTAAAATTTTGACAAAATTCCCTCGCATCCCTGTACCTCCCATGAGTGGATCAATTGAAACTTTTGTGATTAGCTCCGTATCGCTAATTCCCTTGCCATAGGCTCTTGATAGTTTCTTATTGTTATGTCCGAATCCATGGTACATATAGACAGAATCCCACCGAATTCTTTCTGTAACTCTGACTTTGATTGAGAAAGTTGAAAGAATTCCATCTTGATTTTCTAGCCATACCTCTTGGTTGTTTCTCAAACCTTCTATTTTTGCCACTTTAGGATTGACCCATAGTTTATTTTCATCTTTGAGGTCATTCAAGTTCGGATTATTGATCGTTCTGCTAAATGTATGCATTGGAGATCTTCCGTAATTCAATCTGTAAAACCCTAGGGCAGGCTCGTCATGCGGTTTGTAAACAGGCATTGGATCAAATCCTTTGGCTAGTAATGCATCCGAAAAGAATTCTATTTTTCCACTAGGAGTGCCAAATTCATGAGGTTGACCCTCTTTTAGATATAATGAACCTGATTTTCTTGGAAACATTTTTACACCTATTTTTTTCATTTCGTCTAATGAAGTTCCCAATTGTTCTAATTGCCAGGAGATCACTTCTTCAAAATCGGTATAATTAAAATAATCGTGTAGGCCCAATCTTTCACCTATTTCTTTGGCGATCCACCAAGCAGGTTTTGAATCATATTTTGGTTGAGCAGCAGGCGCTCTTAAGGCAATGGAAGGCTCTCTGTTAGTTGCAGACCTTATGCCGTCATATCTTTCCAGATAAGTACATTCCGGTAAAACTACATCCGCAAAACCTGTAATTTCCATAGGCATTGTGTCAACCACAACCATAAATTCTAAGTTGTCCATTGCCTCTTCCAGCAATTTTTTTTGCGGTATTGTAGAGGTCAAATTTGTTCCTGCAACGAGCCAGGCTTTAATTTTATGTTCATTATTCTTATCTGGGATTGTTGCTTTGATTAGTTCATTGGTAATGCCCATTTGAGCAAAAGGATATTTCTGACCTATTTCTTTCCAGCCCCATTTTGGTTTAGGGAATTCAGGGTGAGGAAAAGACGGGACTTTAATTGATTCCTTAAAATAGAAACCGCCGCGTCTACCCCAAGAACCGAGGAGCCCGTTTAAAATGGCCATCGCTCTGGCTCTTTGTGAGTCATCGCCGTACCAAGTTACATGTCTTCCGGGGTGAACAATTACTGAAGGAGCTGCCGCTGCCATAATTCTGGCAGTTTTTCTAATCTCATCCGGTTTAATGGTGGTGATACCATAGGCCCACTCCGGTGTAAAGGTTTGTACGTGCTCTTTTAATTCGTCAAAACCTTTTCCATATAGAGTAACATATTCTTTATCATATAAATTTTCATAAATCAAGACATTCATCCAAGCAAGCATTAAAGCTATATCTGTTGCAGGTTTTATGGCAAGCCAATGTTGCGATTTGCTTGCTGCTGTTGAAAATCTGGGGTCTACGGTAATTATGGTGGCACCATTATCAATACAATCTGACATTTCCTGCACTTGTGAATTGTGCATATTTTCACCAATATGAGAACCGATCAAGACGAGACATTTTGTATCTCTTATATCCGTAGGTTCAGGGGAACCTACCCAAGATCCAAATGTAAGTCCAAACCCTGTCTCTCTGGGCCCTCTACATTGGGCATAAGCCGGTTCACCAACAGTATCAGAACCATAAGCTCTGAACAGATGTTCAAAATGACTTCCGGGAGAACCATGTTTGAGTAAAGCAAAACTTTCAGGTCCATATTGTTCTTTGACAGCAGTCATTTTTTCCGCGATCAAATTCAGCGCTTCTTCCCAACTCGCTTCGCGAAATGTGTCTTCACCATTTTCTTTTGTTCTGATCAAGGGTGTTCTTAATCGATCTTCATCAGCGTACATACCAACTCCACCGGTTCCTCGTGGACAAAGTCTGCCGTAGCAATGGGGATCCTCTGCATTTCCGATCAATTTTTTAATTTGATTCTTTTCATCAGAATAAGCCCAGGCGGCACACTTCCAAAAACAAACCTCACAATAGGTTGGGGTGCGAGTTAGCTTTGTATTCGATTTTGCTAAAGAATTGTTCTCGGTTAAGGATGAGCCCAATGTTTGAAGAGGGTTGTATAAAGCGAGTCCACCGGCAGTAATGGCCGATATTTTAATGAAAGATCTTCTTGAACTTCGCATACTTATTGGATTTTTATGAAGTGAAATTTTATTTTTACAATTATTCAGGTTCAAAGTTAGAAGGGTATTTTCATTAGAATCCTGATTTAAATCAGGAATTACGGCCTATGTGACCTGGGTTACCATGGGCGTTTTTAGATTGTAAAATGAGCTGTAGAAAATTGTTGTACTATTTAAAACATGTAGCTTTGTTCAGAACTCCTTTTCAATGAAAAGAAATTTGAAACTTAATTGGTTGCTCTTATTTTCTGCTTTTTTAATTATTGCGGGATATATTTTCTTTCGTTTTGTTTTAGCTGATAAGGAAAATACTTTTTCTGATCATACCTCATACGCTGCAATAGGGAATAAGGAAACGTGTTTGAACTGTCATAGTGAAATGACCGGTTTTTCGCCATATCACGATCCGAAGAAAATAGGATGTGTGAGTTGTCATTTGGGCAATGCGGAAAGTGATGACAAAGAAATTTCACATCAACATATGGTTTTAATACCGGGGAATTTAAATGATGTTGAGCATACTTGTGGGAAATGTCATGTGAAAGAAATGGAGAAAGTGAATGTTTCATTAATGACCACGAATAGTGGAATCGTTGCTGTAGATAAATTTATTTTTGGTGAATCAGAAAGCCCTGATTTAACCTACCATATAAAGGATCTTCAATTTTCCGGTGCGGACAAACACTTGAGAGATTTGTGTGCCAACTGCCATTTGGGTGCTCAAAAATCTGAGTTTGGGAAAATTGATCAATTGAGCAGAGGCGGAGGTTGTATTGCCTGTCATTTAAATTACAGTAAAAAAGGGGAGCAAGCGTTGACTTTATACTTAAGAGATAGTACGAAACTGCCAAAAGTACATCCGTCGGTAGATATTAAAATAACGAATGAACATTGTTATGGTTGCCATAGTCGTTCCAGCAGAATTTCGACAAATTATGAAGGGTGGCACGAGACTCTGTTGGAAGATTTGCCGAATATACTTAGTCAGAATTTTAAAAAAAATCAGGACGGACGAATTTATACTTACAAAGGTGAAGATGTTCATCATAAGGGAGGTATGCTATGTATAGACTGTCACACTTCCCATGAAGTGATGGGAGACGGTAAGACTTATATTCATGAAGAAAATGCGGTCAGAATATCCTGTTCCGACTGTCATTTTAAAGAAGAACCTGAAACTATTTCATATGAAGAATTAGATGCCGAGTCTTATTTGGTCTGGTTGCACAGAGAATATAGCCATAAGGATAGAAAAATGTTAAAAAAAAGGAATGGAGGAGAGCCCTTAATTAATACCTATTTAGATGATGAAAGTAATGGATTTTTGATAGGAAAAAAAAGCGGAAAACTCTTTCCATTAAAAAAGCAACCGGCAGTCTGTGCCAATGATCCTGCCCACCAAAACATGAGCTGTAGCACTTGTCATGCACAATGGGCCCCAAAGTGCATAGGTTGTCACAATACTTTCGATCCAAACGATCCGATGGGATATGATCTATTAGATAAAAAATTTGTCAAAGGACAATGGATTGAACACGTGTTCGAGTTTGAAACAGAATTGCCGGCACTGGGTGTGAGAAAAACGCCAAATGAACGAAAAATTGAACCTGCCATTCCAGGGATGATCATGACCATTGACCATCAAAGCTTTGACGGCAGCAAGGAAAATACGTTTCACAGGCTCTATGCGCCTAATTCACCACACACGACAAGTTCAACCTCTAGATCTTGTATTTCTTGTCATGGCAATCCGGTTGCCTTGGGTTATGGCAAAGGAAAGCTGACCTACGAAATACAAAAGGGCCAAGGGAAATGGAATTTCGAACCGATTTATGCATTCAGTGAAGAGGATGGCCTGCCTGAAGATGCGTGGATCCCATTTCTAAAAGATGTCCAGGCCAAAACATTTTCTACACGAACAGATTTTAAACCATTCTCGGTTGAAGAGCAAAAAAGAATACTTACCGTTGGCGCTTGTTTACAATGTCACCAACCTGAATCAAAAGAAATAAATGACCTTCTACAAAATGGCATCCAAAAATCTTTGAAAAAGTTAGATGAAAGATGTATTTTACCATTTAAATTTCAACAATGAAAAAACGCCCATCAAAAGTTTTTTTAAGCTTATTTTTTTTAGTCTCTTTTTTAGACATTGTAGGTGTGATTTTTAACAGCGCACTCATGCAAGCCATTTTTAAACCGATGATCATCTTAAGTTTAATGGCAGCCTATTTTTTTGGTACCGAAAGGCCTAACAACTGGTATTTGTTGGCATTGTCTTTTTCTTTTTTGGGAGATGTTTTTCTATTGGATAAAAACGACCTGTTCTTGCAAGGTATAGGTGCATTTTTGGTCACACAAATAATATTCGTGTATATTCTGTCTAAAGAATTGACAAAAACAACACTAAAACAAAAGTTAGTGGCAGTATTACCTTTTGTGATCTACTATTTTGCTTTGATAACAATCTTAAAACAAAATTTGGGAGAATTTCTAATTCCGGTAATGATTTATGGTTCTGTTATTTCCCTTTTTGGCATAACTGCATTTCTCACTTATTTGCAAAGAAGAAACAGATTAAGTTTGGTATTGTTTATTGGTTCTTTGCTCTTTATCATATCTGATAGCTTGATTGCATTGCAAAATTTTCATGAACCGAATGATTTTTTTCCAAGTATAATCATGATCACCTATGTCATAGCCCAATATTACATTTATTTATATATGAAGGATAAGGCGGAAGAGTTCGTGTTTATTTAAACATATCTAATCCGGGAATATTAGGCATTCCTTCTTTGGCTGCATTGGCCATTTCGACCTCATTTATACTATTCGCTTTTTTTAGAGCGTCGTTGAATGCAAGAATCAAGTAGTCTTCCAGAACTTCTTTGTCCTCTAGAATCTCATCAGCAATTTCTATTGTTTTAATCTCCCTATTGGCGGTCATAGTCAACTTAACTGCACCACTACCACTTTGGCTATTCACTAAAACTGTATCTAGTCTTTTTTTTGTTTCCTCAATTTTAGCCTGAGCTTCTTTTAATTTAGCCATCATTCCTTGTAAATCTCCAAACATATCTTAATATTTTTACCTTTATGCAAATTTAAATAAAATCATACCATCAAAATAAAACGAAATGAAAACATCTATTGCCGTTACATTATTTATTCCACTTATTTTTGCGACATCTTGTAAAAAGGAATTAATGGAAGAAAAAAATATAGCTCCGGCTCCTGTAGCTGAGAAAATTGAAAAGAAACTTGAAATTCACGGACAAACACGAATAGATCCTTATTATTGGTTGAATGATAGAGATAATCCTAATGTGATTGATTATTTGAATGCTGAGAACCAATACTATGATCTAATGACCGCTCATACCAAGCAATTTCAAGAAGAGTTATTTGAAGAAATGAAGGGTAGAATAAAAGAAGATGACGAATCGGTTCCTTATAAGGATAATGGATATTTTTATATTACGAAATACAATATTGGTGGACAATACCCCATTTATATCAGAAAAAAACAAAGTCTGGAAGCGTCTGATGAAATTATATTTGATGTAAACGAGATGGCCAAGGACCATGAATATTATGCATTGGTTGGTCTAAATGTTAGTGATGATAATAAAATGGTTGCCTTTGGTGTAGATACAATAAGTAGAAGACAGTATAATCTTCATTTTAAGAATTTGACCACGGGTGAAATTTTAAGTGAGAATATTCCAAATACTACAGGTGGTTCGGCTTGGGCAAATGACAATAAAACGATTTTTTACACGAAAAAGGATCCTGTAACGCTTCGAAGTAATCAGATCTTTAAACATGTATTAGGAACTAATGTTTCTGAAGATGTTTTGGTATATGAGGAGAAAGATGAAACTTTTGGAACATCTGTTTACAAATCGAAGTCTAAAGAATATATCATCATTGCCTGTTACAATACCTTATCGACAGAGTACAGAGTTGTTTCTGCAAATAATCCAAATGAGGAGTTCAAAATTATTCAGCCAAGGGTGAGGGAGCTAGAATATAACCTCTATCATTATGGGGACTATTTCTATATTTTGACCAATACCGATGGGGCTAAAAATTTTAAGTTGATGAAAACCCCGGTAAATAAAACCACTATCGAAAATTGGGTAGATGTCATTCCGCACAGAAAAGAAACTTTACTGGAAGATGTTTCGATTTTTAAAGATTATCTTGTCTTAGAAGAAAGAACCAATGGTTTATCTCAAATTAGAATTAAAAAATGGGACGATGTAACTGACTATTATTTGCCAATAGAAGAAGAGACATACTCGATAAATGTATGGTCGAATCCCGAATTCAATACAGATATACTCAGATTTAGCTATAATTCGTTAACGACCCCAAATTCTGTCATCGATTTTAACATGACAACCCAAGAAAAGGAAGTCAAAAAAGAACAAGAAGTTCTCGGGGGAAAATTTGACAAGAACAATTACAAAAGTGAACGAATTTGGGCCAAAGCCAGAGATGGAAAAATGGTACCCATTTCATTGGTCTATCATAAAAAAACAACACTTAGTGCAGAAACTCCCTTATTGCTTTACGGGTATGGTTCTTATGGAAGCACGATCGAGGATAGGTTTAGCACAACCAGATTATCGTTGTTGGATAGAGGATTTATTTATGCTACTGCACACATTCGTGGAAGCGAGTATTTAGGACGAGAATGGTATGATGACGGAAAAATGTTCAATAAAAAAAATACATTTAATGATTTTGTGGATTGTGCTAAGCATTTAATCGAAAAAAATTATACCTCACCATCGCATTTATACGCAGAAGGTGGTTCAGCAGGAGGTTTATTGATGGGGGCTGTGATGAATCAAAGTCCTGAATTATTCAATGGAATTATAGCGGCAGTTCCATTTGTAGATGTGGTTACTACCATGCTGGATGATAGTATTCCACTTACCACCGGAGAATATGACGAATGGGGAAATCCCAATAATCTGGATTCTTATGAGTATATGCTTTCTTATTCTCCATATGACAATGTTGAAGCTAAAAAATATCCAAATGTATTTGTTACAACAGGATTACACGATTCTCAGGTACAATATTTTGAGCCTGCGAAGTGGGTAGCAAAATTGAGAGATTTGAAAACGGATAACAATTTATTATTAATGTATACGGACATGGATGCCGGACATGGCGGTGCTTCAGGTCGGTTCGATGCTTTAAAAGATGTAGCCAAGGATTATGCCTTTTTACTTGATTTAGAAGGGGTTACAAATGACAAACCTTTGAAAGATTAACTTTTGTTAATAATAATTGTGTAAAAAGTGTTACAATAATAAGTGAAATAGGCAAAAATAATTACCTTTGCCACGGAATTTTATAAAAGAGTTCTAGGTTTATGGAAAAGCATCAAAGGATAGTTAACAATGTGCTAGAGTTAATTGGAGATACACCGCTTATCAGATTAAACAAAATCACTCAACATTTATCAGGTCAATTTTTGGTAAAATATGAAGGCTATAATCCCGGTCATTCAATGAAGGACAGGATTGCGTTGCATATCGTCGAAGAGGCTGAAAGACGTGGTGTTTTGAAAAAGGGAAGTACGGTGATCGAGACAACATCGGGGAATACAGGATTTAGTGTTGCAATGGTTTGTTTGATCAAGGGTTATAATTGCATTTTAGCAGTAAACTCTAAGGCTTCACCAGGAAAAATAGGCATGTTGAAGGCTATGGGCGCAAAAGTTTATGTTTGCCCGGCCCATGTAAGTGCTGATGATCCAAGGTCTTATTATGAGGTGGCCAAAAGGCTTCATGAGGAAACTGCTGATTCTGTATATATTAATCAGTATTTTAATAGCTTAAATTCAGAATCACATTATTTATCGACTGGTCCTGAAATCTGGGAACAAACAGAAGGTAAAGTTACCCATGTTGTTGTAGCCAGTGGAACCGGCGGAACTATCTCCGGAGTTGGAAAATACTTAAAGGAGAAGAATCCAAATGTAAAAGTTTTGGGTGTGGATGCATATGGATCTTTATTGAAGAAATTTCACGAAACAAAAGAGTTAGATACAAATGAAATTTATCCTTATAGGATTGAAGGTTTAGGTAAAAATTTGATTCCCAGTGCTACTAACTTTGAGGTGATAGATTATTTTGAGAAAGTGAAAGATGAGGATGCTGCACATAAAGCGAGAGAATTAGCCATAGCTGAAGGATTATTTACAGGTTATACCAGTGGAGCAGTTGTTCAGGCAGTAATGCAATACGGAGAAAAAGGTTATTTTGATGAAAATAGTGTAGTGGTCATGGTTTTACCTGATCACGGATCCCGTTATATGGAAAAAATTTATAGTGATGAATGGATGAGTGAACAAGGCTTTTTTGATACGCAAAAAGTTTCGTCGGGAGAAGTTGAATACGTATAATATTGATAATTAAGCATATCATTGGGCTGATTGTTATGGCAATCGGCCTTTTTTTTTAAATGAAAAAAAATCAGCTAAATTAGAGTGCTATTATAATTTGACTAATTTTGCAAAAAAATTATAATTAATTTTAACCTAGATGAAAGATCTATTTGAAAGAATAAATAATGACAAAGGTCCTTTAGGAAAATGGGCGAAGCAGGCTGAAGGGTACTATGTTTTCCCAAAGTTGGAAGGACCTATTGCAAACCGTATGAATTTTAACGGAAATGAAGTAATTACTTGGAGTATCAATGATTATCTCGGTTTGGCAAATCATCCGGAAGTAAGAAAGGCTGACGCTGAGGCTGCGCAAGAGCATGGAATGGCTTACCCAATGGGGGCCAGAATGATGAGCGGGCACACTGTTTTTCACGAACAGTTAGAGAGAGAATGTGCCGAATTCGTAAATAAAGAAGCTGCCTATTTAGTCAATTTTGGATACCAAGGAATGGTATCTGCCATTGATGCTTTAGTTACTAAGAACGATGTGATTGTATACGATGTAGATTCTCATGCCTGTATCATAGATGGAGTTCGATTGCATCAAGGTAAAAGATTTACTTATCGTCATAACGATATGGAGAGTTTTGAAAAAAACTTGATCAGAGCTACGAAAATGGCAACAGAGTTAAATGGTGGTATTTTGGTGATTAGCGAAGGTGTGTTTGGAATGCGTGGTGAGCAAGGTAAGTTGAAAGAAATTGTTGAACTCAAGAAAAAGTACAACTTTAGGCTTCTCGTGGATGATGCTCATGGATTTGGTACACTTGGAAAAACAGGGGCTGGAGCAGGTGAGGAACAAGGAGTTCAGGATGAAATTGACGTTTATTTTGCCACATTTGCTAAATCAATGGCTGGTTTTGGAGCCTTTTTTGCGGCAAATAAAGATATCATCCAGTATTTGCAGTATAATATGCGTTCTCAAATGTTTGCTAAATCCCTTCCTATGGCTATGGTGAAAGGAGCTCTTAAGCGCTTGGATATGATCAGAACCATGCCCGAGTTGCGTGAAAAACTTTGGGAAAATGTAAAGGCCTTACAAGAAGGTCTTGTTGAAAAAGGCTTTAATATAGGGAATACCAATACTTGTGTAACACCCGTTTTTCTCGAAGGGGAAATACCTGAAGCGATGGCTTTAGTTCAAGATTTAAGGGAGAATTACAAGATATTCTGCAGTATAGTTGTTTATCCGGTCATTCCAAAAGGGATGATATTGTTGAGGTTAATACCCACAGCAGCTCATACTTTGGAGAATGTAAGTGAAACGATAGCAGCATTTTCTTCAATTCGAGAAAAGTTAGGGTCGGGGGTTTATAGGCAGATCGCCGCGGCCTTAACAGAATAATTAAAAAAACCGTCGAAAGACGGTTTTTTTTAATTATTCTCAACAGATAGCCTCGCTCTTGCTTTGATTTTTTGATCTGAAAAATTCTGATCCAAATATTTATAATAGCCTACAATACCGATCATGGCAGCATTGTCTGTAGTGAATTCAAATTTTGGTATATAGGTAGTCCATCCTAATTTAGTTTCCGCATCTTTCAGTGCCTTGCGAATACCCGAATTGGCTGATACCCCGCCAGCAATAGCGATATGTTTTATTCCGGTCAGTTGGGAAGCACTTTTTAATTTTGTCATTAAAATATCTATAATCGTTTTTTGAAGTGAAGCACAAATATCCTCTTTATTTTCTGAAATAAAATTTTGATTTTCTTTTTGATTTTTTTGCAGAAAATAAAGTATGGAAGTTTTTAACCCGCTAAAACTAAAATCCAATTCATTTTGGGTTTTTGGATGAGGAAAGGTAAATCGATCAGGATTTCCTGAAGCAGCTAATTTGTCTATAAATGGTCCGCCGGGATAGGGTAATCCCATAATTTTTGCTGCTTTGTCAAAAGTTTCACCAACTGCATCGTCGATTGTTTCTCCTAAGACTTCAAAATCAAAATAACTTTTCACTTTTAAAATTTGTGTATGGCCACCGCTTATCGTTAAACAGATGAAGGGAAATGGCGGCTTTTTTTGCTGCTCATCTTCAATAAAATGAGCCAAAACATGTCCCTGCATATGATTTACACCTATAAGGGGAATATGTAGTGCCAAAGACAGAGATTTGGCAAATGAAGAACCTACCAAAAGGGAACCTAAAAGTCCCGGACCCTTTGTGAAAGCAATTCCATTTAAATCATTTTTGTCTATTCCCGATCTTTTTAAGGCAGTTTGAATGACGGGAACTATATTTTGTTGATGAGCTCTTGAAGCGAGCTCGGGTACAACGCCTCCGTATTCGGCATGAACATTTTGATTTGCAATGACATTAGCCAATACTTTGTTGTTTTGTAAAACAGCTGCAGAAGTGTCATCACAAGAAGATTCTATGGCCAGAATATTTATTGTATTTTTACTCATACCAATAAAATGTAATTACAAATATTGTACTTTTAGCATGCAAAAATAGGCATTAAATTATCGTTCGGTTAAAAAAAATATTCTTAAGACTTTTATTAGTTGCAATGCTAATTATCGCATTGTCAATGTTTCTATTGTCTCAATCTTCCGTACAAACTTTTTTAGCCAAAAAAATTACTTCCAGTATCAACAGTAAATACGGTACAGAAATTCATATAGGTAAAATAGATCTTTCCTCATTAAAAGATGTCGAATTAAATGATGTCCTTATTTTAGATCATCACAAGGATTCGATGATTTATGTGCGTTCATTGATCAGTTCATTTAAAGATATAAAGGCGGTTTTTCATTCAGAGTATATGCTAAAAAAGACTGCTTTATCAGATGGTTTTTTAAGGATGAGAACCTATGAAGGTGATTCTATAAATAATTTGACCTTATTCTCAAATGCCTTTGATTCTGGTGAGGAATCTGAAACTACTTTTAAACTGAGTTCGCCTAAGTTGTTACTGGAGGATATCGATTTTACCCTTGTCGATGAAAACAAGAATCATGAGCCCATTGTTTATTATTATGGAATTTCCGGGGAGTTAAACGAGTTTTCAATTATAGGCTCTCAGGTAAAAGCTTTGATTAGAAAGGTGAAAATACCCAAGAATCATCTGGTTCCAGTCATTTTATTTAAAACAGACTTTTTGTATTCTGATAATAAAATGGAATGCTTAAACACTTCTTTTTATACAGAAAATTCGGATATCGATGCTGATATTGTCTTTGAGTACGGCGAAGGAGATATGTCGGATTTTAATAATAAAGTAAATATTGATGCTACTTTTAGGAAAGCAAACTTGGCTTTGGTTGATCTCAATCAATTATATGATGAATTTGGTACTAAAGATATAATTCATTTTCAAACGCATGCAATAGGCACTATCAATGATTTTCAATTAAATAATCTTGTTTTAACTACCGAAAGAAAATCCGAAATTATTGGCGATTTGAGTATTCAGCATGTAATGGATCCAAATCTTTTTTCATTACAAGGAGACATAGATAAAATAGCAACGAATTACGATAATCTCAACCGGCTTTTACCGCGAATATTAGGTAAAAACTTGCCTGAGAATTTACGAGACATGGGTACGATTACGGCGGTTGGAAATATAGATGTCACGAGGGATGAAGTTCATGCGAATTTGAGTTCTACTTCGAATTTTGGTGGATTAAATACGGATATTTCATTGGTAAATCTTTCTCAGAAGAATGGAATGAGGTACAGAGGTTCAGTGGATCTGAGGGATTTTAGAATCGGAAAGTTTGTCAAAGATCCCAAAATGGGTAATATTTCTTTAAAGGGAGAAGTAAATGGTCGTGGTTTTACGATTAACACAGTCAATACCACTGTAATTGGTAAAATTTCGAAGTATGAATATAACGGCTATACCTACAAAAATATTGATGTAAATGGTGTTTTTGAAAATAGACTTTTTAATGGAGAATTGAATATAGATGATCCAAATTTACAGATGAAATTTTCGGGTTTAGCCGATTTCGAAGGAGAAACAAACAAATTTGATTTTAGTACGGACGTGCTTTATTCAGATTTTAAGCAGCTCCATCTTTTTAATAAATATGAAAAGTCAATTTTAAAGGGGAAAATAGATTTTGCTTTTACGGGTAATACTTTCGACAATTTAATCGGTGAAATTAAAGTTGAAGATGCCTCATACACAAATGAAAATGACGAATATATTTTTACAAATTTTCAAATAGCAGCTACTGAGAAAGATTCGATTAGATCCATTTCTATCAATTCTACCGATATTATCGAGGGACAAATTGAAGGAAATTTTAATTATAAAGATCTTTTGAAAATTGCTCAAAACTCTTTGGGCAGCATTTATGCAAATTATAAACGACTAAAAGTTGAACCAAACCAATCCGTCAATTTTAATTTCAATATATACAACAAGATCATCGAGGTTTTTTATCCTGAGGTAAATTTAGCCCCGAATACTTTTGTAAGAGGACAAATTGATTCTAATGAGGATAAAATAGACCTCCTTTTAAAGTCGCCTAAAGTAAAGATTGCAAATAATGAGTTTGATGAGGTAAAATTGCAAATCAATAGTAAAAGCCCATTGTATAATACAATCTTAAGTATTGATAAAATAGAAACAGGCATTTATGAAGCCTCAAATTTTAACTTGGTCAATGTGACCTTGAACGACACTTTATATGTTCGAACTGATTTTATCGGAGGTCCGAATAAACTGGAAAATTATGATTTAAGTTTTTATCATACGATTGATGAAAGAGGTAATTCTGTTGTTGGCATTAATAAATCTGAGATCAATTTTAAAAACAATAAATGGTTTATTAATGAAAACAACAATAACTTAAACAAACTTGTTTTTGATAAAAATTTTGAAACTTTTGTTATAGATAAAATTACAATGGCTTCGGGGTCACAAAGCGTTGAGCTGGCTGGTGCATTTGGAGGAGATGGCACAAGTATAGATATGAAATTGGAGTATGTCAATTTAGATGCCATCACACCCGATATAGACAGCTTAAATTTTGATGGAAAAGTAAACGGTCAAATAAGTTTACAGAAGAAAAATCAAAAATATGTTCCCCTTGCAGATCTGACCATAAATTACTTTAGCATCAATGATTTATATTATGGTGATTTATCCCTATTTGCAAGTGGGAATGACAATTTGTCCGAATATAATTTCGATGTTGAATTATTAAATAATGATTTAGTCTCATTTAATTCAAGAGGGAATATAGATTTCAATCAAAAACCTCCTGTTATTTTGGCTGAAGTACTTCTGAATAAGATAAATCTTGAAGCCTTTAGTCCTTTAGGTAAAGATGTTTTATCTGATATTCGAGGATTAGCTTCAGGCAATATGACGATTACCGGAAATATGAATAATCCTGATATGACAGGTGAGATTATATTATCCAAGGCCGGAATGTCATTCCCCTACTTAAACGTCGATTATAATTTTTCGGAAGAATCTAAGGTAGTTTTGAACAAGCAAACATTTGATTTTCAAACCATAACCATTACTGACACTTACATGGGAACAAGTGGTACTCTTACGGGTAAAATCAAACATGAGGGTTTTAAAAAATGGTTTCTGGATTTATTTATATCCAGCCAGAATTTATTGGCACTAAATACCGAAGATACAGAAGGAGCATTGTATTACGGTACGGCGCTTATTGAAGGTGAAACAAGTATTTATGGCCCCGTGGATGATCTTTTGATTGATGTGGAAGCCACAACTAACCCCGGAACGAAATTCGTTATTCCTTTAAGTGATGTAAGTACGGTAGGTGAATCAAAGTTAATTCATTTCATAGATCCGTACGAGGAAAATGAAAATGACGAAACGGCTTTTCCCTCCTTAGAAAAGATTAAAGGGCTCAATTTAAATTTTAATTTGAATGTGACTAAAGATGCCATTGCTGAAATTGTGATCGATAAAAAAACAGGAAGTTTACTCAAGGGGAGAGGAGATGGAAATCTTAGATTGGGTATTGATATGAATGGTAGATTTGAAATGTACGGAGAACTTCTTATTGACAGTGGCGAGTATTTGTTTAAAAATATAGTGACTAAGAATTTTAGCGTACAAAATGGAGGAACAGTAATTTGGAATGGTGATCCGATGGATGCAAATATCAACATTGAAGCTTTGTATAGAACCAAAGCAAATCCTTCAGTTTTGCTTCAAGATGTGAGCAGTTCAAGAAAAATAGATGTCGATTTGATTACTACTTTGAGTGGTTCCTTATCGCAGCCTCAATTCGATTTTAATATCGAAATTCCCACCGCCAGTTCAGATGTAACAACAGAGTTGAATTTTATTTTGGCGAATAAGGATGAAAAATTGACCCAGTTTTTTTCATTATTGGCAACGGGTTCTTTTTTTAACACCGACCAAAGAAAGGGTGAATTTAATAGTGGAGCTGTAATTGCTGGAACTGTGGCAGAACAAGCCTCATCTATCTTGTCAAATGTGTTGAGTTCGTCAAATGATAATTTCCAAATAGGTGTTGATTATGAAGTAGGTGCTCAAAATAGGGTTGAAAATGTAGTAACCGATGATCAATTGGGGATTCTCGTTTCAGGAAGGATTGGAAATAAGGTTATTGTTAATGGAAAGGTTGGAGTTCCGGTTGGTGCTAATACCCAATCCAGTGTGGTGGGGGAGGTAGAACTACTCGTACCTCTGAATGACGCAGAAACATTGATGGGTAAAGTATATAATCGACAAAATGAGATTCAATTCGACTTAGATAGCGAGGGATATACACAAGGGGCAGGAATATCCTATCGTTTTGAATATAATAATACGACAGAATTTTTGGAAAAAGTAGGTTTGAAAAAGAGTGAAGCTGAAAAATTGCTCACAAAAGAACAAAGAGACAGTATTAAAGTGAGTGAGAAGGCAATTAAAAAGCAGGAGAACGAACTGAAACAATCTAAAAAGAGGAGTGAACGATAAGAATATCATAAAATTTACTTTTTTTTGTATTTGATACGCTAAGTTTTGCTGTTTGCCGAAATTTTGACAATAAAAATGGAAGCATGGCTACTTTTATAAAATTAAAATTGGTTCATAATTAATTCGAACAGCAACTTTTAAATTAATACATGTCAAAATGAATAAATCTTCGAACTTTTTTCCACTGCTCATTGTTGGTGCACTTTTCTTTATTTTAGGGTTTATTACCTGGTTAAATGGCCTTTTAATACCCTATTTGAAAACAGCTTGTGAACTCACCAATTTTCAAGCTTTATTTGTAGCATTTGCCTTTTATATATCATTTACTTTGATGGCGCTGCCTTCTTCTATTATTTTAAAGAAGATCGGCTTTAAAAGCGGGATGAGTTTAGGTTTATTTATTATGTCATTGGGAGCTTTGGTTTTTATACCTGCAGCAAATACCCGCGATTTTAAGTTTTTTCTTACAGGCTTATTTATTTTAGGAACTGGTATTGCCTTGTTACAGACAGCGGTAAACCCATATGTCACTATTCTCGGACCGATTGATTCTGCAGCAAAAAGAATTAGTATCATGGGTATATGTAATAAAGTTGCAGGTGCTATTGCACCGCTTATTTTAGCATATTTTATCGTTCGACCTGGTGATGATGAAATGATAAAGTCATTAGATACTATTGCATTAGATGAAAAAGTGAGACTATTAGATGAAATGGCCCAGCGTGTAATTGTACCGTATTTGGTCATGGCAGGGATTTTATTTTTATTATCATTGGCCATTAGATTCATTCATTTGCCAGATTTAAAATCAGAGGAGGACGACTCAGGGAAACAAGAATCCGGAGAAGTTACAAAAAGCAGTATTTTTCAATTTCCCTATCTTATTTTAGGCGTAATTGCCTTGTTCTTTTACGTTGGAGTAGAAGTAATAGCCGGGGATACAATTATTCGATATGGTGAATCTTTGGGAATTGAGCTCAACGTAGCCAAAGTATTTACTACTTATACCTTAACGGCAATGCTTATTGGTTATATTTTAGGAATTATTCTTATTCCAAAATATATCAGTCAAAGAAAAGCCCTCCAATTTTCTGCAATTTTAGGAATCGTTTTTTCACTTGGAGCCATTTTTACTGATGGCTTTACCTCTGTTTTCTTTATTGCTGTTTTAGGCCTGGCAAATGCACTGGTTTGGCCTGCTGTTTGGCCTTTGGCGATTCATGGACTTGGAAAATTTATCAATACTGGATCTGCTTTACTTATCATGGCCATTTCCGGAGGGGCAATTATTCCATTGCTCTGGGGAAAAATAGCAGATTTATCTTCACCTAGAGAGGCCTATTGGATTATGATCCCCAGTTATTTAGTTATTTTATTTTTTGCAGTGAAGGGATATAAAATTAAAAAATGGTAGCCAAAATCAGCTAATAGAAATTTCTTTTGAAAAATAATAGGAATTATAATTGATATGCTCAAAAAAGAAAGACAGAATTATATTTTAGAAAAAATAAGAGAATTTAATGGAGTTAAATCGAATGAGCTTGCCGTTGAATTAAATGTTTCAGAAGATACGATTCGCAGAGATCTCAATCAATTAGCTCATAATGGTTTGATTCTGAAAGTACATGGAGGAGCACTTTCTACGCATCAAAAATTGTATTCCTATAATGAAAGCAATGTTTTTAATAGGGAGAATAAAATTACAATTGCCGAAAAGGCAATATCACTAATAAAGGATGGTCAAACCATTATTATTAGTGGGGGTACTACAAATCTTGAACTTGCGAGGTTACTCCCGCATGAACTAAAAATTAAGGTGTATACTTATAGTTTGACAATTGCTATGCAGTTGACTGAACATCCTAATGCGGAAGTAATTATAATAGGAGGGAAATTGAATAAGGATGCCTTGGTAACGGTAGGAGTCAATGTGGTCAAAGTTTTATCAAAGATCAAGGCGGATATTTGTTTTTTGGGTACCAGTGGTTTAGATATTGAAGAAGGGATTACCGAGGTTGGGTATGAGGTTTCTTTTATCAAGAGAGTGATGATTGCTTCTTCTCGAATGGTAGTTACCTTAGTAACCTCAGATAAGTTAAACACAACCCAGCGCTATCCGGTATGTGATTTGAACGAAATCCAAAAAATCATTACAGAGTTGTCACCGGATGATCCCTCGCTCTATCCATTTATGAGAAAAGGTATTGACGTAATCTGATGTACAGATTTCAGCTTTTGAGTCTATATTTTTGTGTAATTCATTTGGATTTATATGATAGTTGATTCTTTAGGCTTAAGGATATTTATGTGATGCATAAAAGTGCAATAATTTATGCGCTTATTTGCGACTTCTCGGATTAGATATTATATTCGCCGGAAGAAATAGTTCAAATTATAATTTGTTGCAAATATTTTACATGGAATGCAAAATGAGAGTACACTTGCAAAACTCTCATTATTCATGCCGGCCTAAACCAATTAAAATTAATCCTTGAGCACACTTTTAATCTTTTTCATTATTGTTGCCTATTTTACTGTAATCATGGTCATTTCTTATCTGACTTCCAGAAAGCAAAGCGATGATACTTTTTTTACGGGAGATAGAGAATCGCCGTGGTTTTTGGTGGCTTTTGGCATGGTGGGTGCGGCGCTTTCGGGTGTGACTTTTGTTTCGGTTCCTGGCATGGTAGGTAATAACTATTTCTATTTCTTTCAATTTATTTTAGGAAATATAGTAGGTTATTTATTTATCACATTTGTCTTAATACCCTTGTACTACAGATTAAATCTCGTTTCTATTTATGGATATTTGAAGGAAAGATTCGGATATAAAACCTTTAAAACAGGCTCCTTATTTTTTTTAATTTCACAATCCTTTGGTGCCTCATTAAGATTGTTGTTGGCCGCAAAGATTTTGCAATTTGCTTTTTTTGATGCACTCAATATTCCATTCTACCTAACGGTTATCATCATTCTTTTATTAGTTTGGTTATACACAAATAAATCCGGCATAAAAACCATTGTATGGACAGATACCATGCAAACTATTTTTCTAATTTTGGCCGCTGTAGTCACTATTTATGCGATTATCAAATCACTAGACTTGAGCGTCATTGACTCTATTAAGGAAGTGACAAGGCATAAATATTTTGAAGTTTTTAATTGGGATCCAAAATCAGGCAATAATTTTTATAAACAATTTATATCGGGTGTCTTGATCGCGATTGCTATGATGGGATTAGATCAAAATATGATGCAGAAAACACTTACTTGCAAAAACCTGAAGGATGCTCAAAAGAATACATTAACTTTTAGTTTAATTCTGGCATTCACTCAATTTCTATTTTTAGGTTTAGGTATAATGCTTTATTTGTATGCAGAAAGAAATCAAATATCCTTGCCTATAGGTTTAAATGGCAATTTTTTGGATACAGATACCCTTTTTCCAAATTTGGCAATCAATTATTTAGGAGCTGTTGCCGGGATAAGCTTTTTATTAGGAATTATAGCCGCTTCATTTTCAAGTGTAGACTCTGCATTAACGGCTCTTACAACTTCTTTTACCTATGATTTTATGGAAATGGAAAATAAAAGCGGGGTTGAAAGAAAGAAATTAAAAAATCGGGTACTTTTCGGATTCTCATTCGTTGTTTTTGTCATTATCATGGCCTTTTCGGGAAGCAGAGGAGATGTCATAAGTACAATTTTTAAAGTAGCAGGATATACTTATGGACCATTGTTAGGTCTGTATTTATTTGGTATGTTCACTAAAATTCAAATTGATGATAAATATGTTCCCATCATATGTGTGCTAGCCCCGATAATTACCTACATTTTAAATATTTGGACCTCTACTGCGTTCAATTTTGATTTTGGTTTTATCAATATTGCGGTCAATGCCATGCTCACGATTTTTGGATTATTAATAATTAAAAAGTAAACATTTCATCATGTCGGTAAAGAAAATTACAGAAGAATCTTCTAATTATGATCACTTAGAGAAAATGAGTGTGCATGATTTATTGATTAACATGAACCAAGAGGACAAGAAAGTAGCAAATGCAGTTGAAAAGGCAATTCCCCAAATAGAGGCCTTGGTGGAGCAGATTGTTGCGAAATTCGAAATGGGAGGAAGATTGTTCTATATTGGTGCTGGGACTAGTGGCAGGCTTGGAGTTTTAGACGCGTCTGAATGTCCGCCAACTTTTGGAGTACCACACGATTGGGTCATTGGTATAATAGCTGGAGGTGATAGGGCATTTAGACGGGCGATTGAGAATGCAGAAGACGACCTCGAACAGGCATGGAAAGATCTTTTTGAATTTAACATCAATTCTAATGATGTTTTAATAGGGATTGCAGCTTCGGGAACTACACCCTATGTTATCGGAGGGTTGCAAAAAGCTAACGAAAAGGGTATTATAACGGGTTGTGTAACTTGTAATCCGGGATCTGAAGTGGCGGCTAATGCTAAATATCCTGTAGAGGTTATTGTAGGACCCGAATTTGTTACGGGGAGTACCCGAATGAAATCCGGAACTGCCCAAAAATTGGTGTTAAACATGATTACTACTTCTTTGATGATCAAATTAGGAAGAGTTAGAGGTAATAAAATGGTCGATATGCAACTCACTAATGAAAAATTGGTTAAACGTGGCACCATGATGATAAAAAACGAATTAAATATAGATGAAGAGCTGGCTTTTAAATTATTGATGAAACACAAAAGTGTAAGAGAGGCAATTGATTTGAACAAGAAATTTTAGAATACCTAGTTATTTTGGAACCCATACGATGAGCATGAGTTTTCGTTGAGACTTCTGTATGGGAACATTTTATATCACTCAGAAGTTCTTTTCGGTGAGCGAGCTTATCGTTTTAAGTTGTTATATTTGAGGCGCAAAAAAGAATAAAATGCAAGGATTATATATTTATAACTCACTATCAAACAAAAAGGAATTGTTTACCCCTTTGCAAAAAGGATATGTAGGCATGTATGTTTGTGGTCCTACCGTTTACAGCAATGTCCATTTGGGCAATGTGCGGACATTTATGTCCTTTGATCTTGTATTTCGTTATTTACAGTTTTTGGGCTATAAAGTGAGGTATGTTAGAAATATTACTGATGCCGGCCATTTAACAGATGACCAATCTGAGGACAAAATTTCTACGAAAGCGCGATTAGAAAAAGTTGAGCCTATGGAAATTGTGCAGAGATATACGGTAGATTTTCATGATACATTGTCAAAATTCAACTTGTTATCCCCAAGCATAGAACCTACTGCTACAGGGCATATTGTAGAACAAATTGAGGCGATTAAAACTATTTTAGATAAAGGCTTGGCTTACGAAGTGAATGGTTCTGTTTATTTTGATGTGTTAAAATATAACGAAAAAGAGCATTATGGAATACTTTCGAAGAGGAAATTGGAAGAGACCGTAGAAAACACCAGAGATTTGGATGGTCAGTCGGATAAAAAGAATCCACAGGATTTTGCATTATGGAAGAAAGCAGAACCTGAACATATTCAACGTTGGCCTTCACCATGGGGAATCGGTTTCCCGGGATGGCATTTGGAATGTACGGTAATGAGTACTAAATATTTGGGAGAACAATTTGATATTCATGGTGGCGGAATGGATTTAAAATTTCCTCACCACGAATGCGAAATTGCGCAGGCCCAGGCTTGTAATCATATCGCTCCTGTTCGTTATTGGATGCACGGAAATATGCTCACATTAAATGGTAAAAAAATGGCCAAATCAACGGGGAATAATATACTTCCGAGTCAATTATTAACTGGCAACAGTCCATTTTTAAGTAAATCGTATGATGCAGATGTGGTTCGTTTTTTTATGTTACAAGCTCATTACAGAAGTATTTTAGATTTTTCAGATGTCGCCATTTTATCGGCGGAAAAAGGCTACCAGCGTTTGATGTCAGCTGTCGGAGAATTGGATAAATTAACTCCTGGAAATTCTTCAGATTTTGATGTTGAAAAATGGAGAATATCTTGCTTTGAGGCTATGAATGATGATTTTAATAGCCCTATTTTAATAGCCCATCTGTTTGATGCCGTTAGAGTGATTAATGGCATGAAAGACGGAAAATTATCTCTTACGATAGGTGATTTGGAAAATTTAAAAGAGACGATGATTGGTTTTATTACAGAAGTTCTCGGACTAAAAATTCTGGAGCAAAAAGGTGATTTTGCAGAAAAAATCAAGGCAACAGTTCAAATGTTGATTGAAATAAGAGATCAGGCAAGAGCAAACAAAGATTGGGCGCTTTCGGATAAAGTGAGAGATGATCTTGCTGCTGCCGGTATTCAATTAAATGATGGGAAAGAGGGTACAAGCTTTTCCT
Source organism: uncultured Flavobacteriaceae bacterium (assembly GCA_964631875.1). Lineage (GTDB taxonomy): Bacteria > Bacteroidota > Bacteroidia > Flavobacteriales > Flavobacteriaceae > Namhaeicola. Next base: position 6,382 of record CAZWAN010000019.1, on the reverse strand, counting down.
TGAACTAATATGTTGGGTGAAATTCGTAAAATAATAATTTTTCCTTTTGTTATGCTAATTAGGCTCTACCAAGCGGCTATTTCACCCTATTTTCCTTCTACATGCAGATTTTCTCCAACCTGTTCCCATTATGGTGTTGAAGCCTTAAAAAAGCATGGGTTATTTAAAGGAGGTTGGTTGACCATAAAAAGAATTTCTCGATGCCATCCTTGGGGCGGAAAGGGATATGATCCTGTACCTTAATGCTCAGATGAGTTTAGAAATTCAGTAAAATTTCCCTCAATAAATCTTCTTGAGAAATGTCCTTTTCGCTCAATGTTTTTTATTTTATCCTCCCAGATAATTTTTAAACCTGCTTTTTCGGTTAGTTCATAGTTATCGTGTCGATATGGAACTGAACAATAGATATAATCTTGTTTTGGAAGCGATTGTAAAAAATGGATCGTTGGATTAATTATGTGGTAAAAATTTTCATTACAATCTGCCGTCACATCAAAAGCAAAGAAAATAGGTGTTTTATGTAGTTTGTAATTCGTTATATCAGAAAGTTTCAGATCAACATCCTTTAATTTATTCGACCGCAATTTTAAATAAGCCTCTTTTGTTATTGGCAGTATTATGCTATGCGCCGCATAATATCCTGAATCATCAAGTAAAATATGATTCATTTCAGGAGCTAATTTTATTCCTTCTTGAATGACATTTTTTACACTTTTATTCAAATTTCTATGCATGCCCATATACTTGATTAGATAATCAAAATCTTTCTCAAAATCAATTTTCTTTAATCTATCCGTTTTTTTATCCAACTGATCTCTAAACCAACTTGCATCAGGCATTTCTACCCCAATTTCGGTTAAAGCATACTTGCGTAAGTGTAAATCATAATAGGTGGGAATTGGATCTGGTGAGTTTAAATTACGAATCACCTGATAAGGGAAAAGAGTCACTTCTGCAATTTCAGGTTCTTTATCAGGTTTAATCAATGTCTCATTTCTTTCCCACCTCTGTATGGTTCGAGGGTCGACCTGAAGTTGTGTTGCAAAATCGGCCTGGGATATTTGCATAAAAGTTCGATAGTCACTCAAAAGCTCACCGAAATACGCGTACTTTTTCATTAATTCTTTATTTGGGGGTACTGTAAATATACAAAAATTAACAATTTTAGGTCTTACCATGACACCCGCTGTCGCATAAGTACCCGCTATTTGCTTTTACATTTGCATTCGAAAAAGACACTGATATGATTATCGACATACTTTTGGGCATTGAGGAAAAGATAAAGTCTGAGGCAGTAATAAATGACTTAGAGCTTGATTCAATCAGGAGTTTGATAAGAATTTTTAGCGAAATTGATTATAACTCGGAATTGGTAGTTGTTGATGATCTCAGCAGATTAAGTAAACTCGCAGAGAGTTTAAAAGGGGAAATGCTTACAGAAAAGGAAAAGGAAATGCTTGCCAGACATGTATTGGTTAGACAAATATAGTATGGAATAGCAAGCACAAATTGCATGCAAGAAATCTTGGATATTATGTAAATCTAATAATCGGGGGAAACGTTAGGTTTTTGATGGAAATGAAGGGGTATTCCAAGATTTCTTGTGTCGGTTTGTATTTATTGAAATGTTGTACTTGCGTATTTAAATTAACATTTTTTTAAATAAAAAGACATTTAATGTCGTCAATAAGAAGTTGTTAGATCTGTAAATTTGCAGTGTAAATATTTAAACAAAAATCATGATCAATTCCGGTTTTTTGATTTGGGGGAAGATTGAAACAGGAGGTCATGATTTTTTATAAAAATTGTTCTTTTTAAGGAACACTTTAAAAAGAAATCTTAAACTATAGCGCAGCTAGAATAATCATTCGGGGGAAAAGATTATTTTAGTAGATGAATGAAGGGGAAAGTTTAAGATTTCTTTTTTTCTTTTCTAAATTAAAGCCTAATCATTTTGTTTTTAGTATTTTCAGTCGAAATTAATTTTCGACATGAACGCTTCTATCATTACTCCAACTCTTTTACTAGATGTCGATCGATGTAAGCAGAACATTGAAAGAATGGCCACAAAAGCCGAAGATTCAAAAGTTATATTTCGACCGCATTTTAAGACACATCAATCTTTGGAAATTGGAAGGTGGTTTAAAGATGTGAATGTTCGTTGTATTACGGTGTCATCCCTGCGTATGGCAGCATATTTTTCGGCAGATTGGGATGATATTACGGTTGCTTTTCCTGTCAACATATTAGAGATTGACTTAATCAATCATTTGGCAAAGAAAATCACCTTAAATTTATTGGTAGAATCAGTCGAGACTATTCAATTTCTCAATAATCATTTGTCTAGCCGAGTTGGGTGTTTTATAAAAATCGATACCGGATACGGCAGAACTGGTGTACTCAGTTCAAAAGTTGATCTATTAGATAAGTTAATACATAACATAGATACTTCATCTAAAATTCAATTTAAAGGATTTTTATCCCATTCCGGACATACCTATTCTTGTAGGAAAAAGGAAGAAATTGAAGCAATTTACAGGAGAGATGTAATTGCCATGAATGCGTTAAAGACCAAATATGTGAATCGGTTTCCAAATTTGATTCTCTCTTTCGGAGATACGCCCAGTTGCAGTGTTATGGCTGATTTGTCTGAATTTGATGAAATTAGACCCGGTAATTTTGTTTTTTATGATGTTACGCAAAATGTTATTGGATCTTGTCTATTAGATCATATTTCAGTAGCATTAGCTTGTCCCTTGGTATCTATTCACAAAGATCGAAATGAACTAGTAATTTATGGTGGGGGAATTCATTTTTCAAAAGATAGGGTTGAGATTCATGGTCAAATTATTTTTGGGATAGCCGTAGAGCGTCAAGGATTGAGATGGAGTGTTCCAATAGATGGTATGTGGGTTAAAAGCTTATCTCAGGAGCACGGAATCATCGATTGTCCGACAAACAAGATAGATCAGTTTAAAGTGGGAGATCTGATTTACGTTTTACCTGTACATTCCTGTATGACAGCTGATTTAATGAAAAAATATTTAACAACTGAAAATAATTGGATCGATTGTATGCATTTACAGTAATGATTTGTAGTCATTGTTATATTTTATGGTTTTACTAATTGTTTTTTAGAAAAAAGGAATATTTATCATGTGTTAATGTAAAAATTATCTTTTTTGATAAAAATTCATAAAATCAATTGTTAAGTTTGCACCGCAAAAAGAACAATAAAATAAATGAGACCATTTAATAAGTTTATTTGGGAAACACATGGAATTCATGCGGGGACAGAGCAAGATCATGTAAAGCATGGAATTGATCGACTTGAGGACGTGGTAGACAAGGCAATTGAGCATAATCATCCAAGCATTACCTTTATAATTCACTCTCCCAGGTTGACTAATTTTAGATATATAGCTGAAAGAGAAACAGATATAAAATTCATAAGAGGAAATAGGTCTTATTTAAACTATCCTAAAAGAATTTCCAATTTGCGCGAAAAATATGCTGGCAAGATCAATATTAAATATGGGGTAGAACTGGAATGGATGGGCTCTGGTTTAGGTTTAGAATGGAGTCGTTCTAAAATATTTCAAGCAGAGGATGCAGATTTTGTAATTGGCTCTGTTCATTTTGCACCGGAAGGATTGCCTTATGACGGAACTGTAGAAGAGGCTCAAGCACTTTTAAAGCTGAGGGGTAGTTTAGAAGCTTATTGGGAAGGTTATTTTGATGAAATGATAGAAATGATCGAAGGATTTGGCGAAATGATCCAAATCATTGGCCATATTGATCTTCCTAAATTGAATGTTGAAGTTCCTGACGTTTTGCAAAATTTTGAGACAAGTGATCATCGATTGGCCAATAAATTTCGAACACTACTAGAAATTATTGCCGACAGAAATTTATCGTTAGATGTAAATATGGCTGGTAAGGTAAAGGGTTGTGGGGTATATCCAACCCAAGCTATATTAAAGAGGGCTCATAAGCTTGAAATACCGGTGTGTTTGGGAACAGATTTACACCATGTGAGGTATTACGGTGAAAATTTTGAAGAGAGTTTGGCATATATTCATGAAGCCGGATATCAACAATATGTGAGTTACTCGAAGTTGATACCGGAAAAAAGAACGGTTTTTGACGACCATGATTTAAAAGTAAAATACACCATTCTGAACAAAGGAATTGAACTGCTCAATCAACGTTTAAAAACGGTAAACAGGAATGTCATTCCCGAATTTTCTTTTGGTGGGAAGTTTTTAGATTTTTTGGATATTTATCAGAATGCTACAGGTATGGGGAGCTATAATGCGATAAGAATTAGAAAGAACGAAAAATCGATAACGGTTAGCAACGAAATGCCCCTAATTGAAAATGAAAAAGTAAAAGGGCTTTTTTCTGAGCACTTAGATCAACCCGGGGTCTTGTCCTCCATTTTTAATTCACTTGCCTCTGAAGGGATTAACGTTGAAACGGCGAGGCTTAAATCCAATAATGACGGAACAGCTGTTGCTTTTTTGACCATAACAGGTGATAAGGAGAATATAGACAATGCAATGGATTTTATCAAGGGTACCGATCAAGATATTTTTTTACATATTTCTTATCAGGAGAATGCTACTTTGCCAAATTATTACAGAGAAGGGGTATACCTTTATGAAATGGACGGCGTTCAGCTCAATTTACCATTAAGCGATAAAGTAATTCTTACAAAGCATAATAACCAACCGGGAGTTCTCCTTATTTTACTATCTGCCTTGGCTTCAAAAAATATCAATATTATTGATTTGAGGTTGGGAAATTGGCATAAATACGGTTATTCAGCATTGGCTGTAGAAGGCGATACAAGAGAAATAAAAGGCTTATTGAATCGATTAGGTCCGCAGTACTACGAAGCCACTTTAGTGCAATTTCACAGCATGTAAAGCTATTTTCTAGGGTGATATTTCTCTACAACATCTTTTAGAAAAGTTTTATCTAAATGCATGTAAATTTCTGTAGTTGTGATACTTTCATGTCCTAACATTTGCTGAATTGCTCGTAAGTCGGCACCATTCTCTAACAAATGTGTTGCGAAAGAATGTCTGAATGTATGCGGACTAATGTTTTTTTCGATTCCTGCTCTTTGAGCTAAATCTTTGGTGATCATAAAAACCATATTTCGGGAAATATGCTTTCCACGGCGATTTAAAAACAATGTATCTTCGAATCCTTTTTGGATCTTAAACCCATTGCGGACATGATTTAGATAAAGGTTGATTAAACGAATAGCAGATTCGCTTATTGGAACATAACGTTGCTTATTTCCTTTTCCTATTACTCGAATAAATCCTTCTTCGAAAAATAGATCAGAAATTTGCAGTGTAATTAATTCGGAAACCCTTAGTCCGCAGCTATATAGTATTTCGAGCATTACCTTATTGCGTTCTCCTTCAAGCGTACTTAGATCTATTTGTGAGATAATTAGATCAATTTCGGCTAAGCTTAAAAAATCCGGAAGTTTTCGTCCAATTTTTGGAGATTCGATTAAATCTGTAGGATTATCCTTTCGTTTTTTATCAAAGATTAAGTATTCGAAAAAATTCCTTAGGCCTGAAATTAATCTTGCTTGCGTGCGGGGGTTAACTGCTTTTGATGATTCATAGATAAATTGCTGCACAGTTTCATCAGAGATATCAATAGGACTCACATCGATTTTGTTAGACGATAGAAAATAGATAAGATTTTTTAGATCGTGTAAATAACTAGATATGGTATGGTCAGACATCGACCGCTCAAGTTTGAGGTAATCGGTGTACGTTTTTACATATGTGTCCCAATTCGTTGCCATCTGCGTGGACAAAGTTATCATAAAAATTTATTACATTTGATTCGCTTTACAAGGGGAAAATCCAATTATTTATGAAGATATTGATAATAAACGGTCCCAATTTAAATCTTTTGGGAAAGAGAGAACCGTCTATCTATGGCAGTGAAACTTTTGACCAATATTTTGAAAGGTTGCAGAAGAAATATCATCAGCTAGAACTATTGTATTTTCAGTCAAATATAGAAGGTGAAATCATAGAAAAAATCCAAGAAGTGGGGTTTGAGTTTGATGGAATTGTTTTGAATGCTGCAGCATATACGCATACATCAGTTGGGATTGGTGATGCAATAAAAGCAGTACAAACACCTGTTATTGAAGTTCATATCTCAAATGTATATGCACGAGAAAGTTTTAGACATCAATCTTTTATTGCTCCGAATGCCAGTGGAATTATTGCCGGTTTTGGATTGAAGAGTTATGATTTGGCCATTCAATATTTTTTACTTTAAGTATAATTCATTTAAACGATTTCGTGAATTGTGTCTTGTTTCTTCAATTTAAGCCTTA